>JAXEJY010000328.1:0-1654 GCA_034101315.1 Pyramidobacter sp. | reverse complement strand
ATGGACGCCAAGAGTCTGCGTGAAATGACCGTTGAAGAGCTCATGAACAAGCACAACCAGTTCAAGGAAGAGCTGTTTAACCTGCGCTTCCAGAATGCTGTTGGTCAGTTGAAGAACACCAGCAGAATCAAAGAGGTCAAGAAGACCATCGCGAGAGTCCTTACCATTGTTCACGAAAAAGAACAGGGACTGAACGTGAACGCCGGAAGGAGGTAAGGCACGATGGAAGAAACGAGAACAGTTCACCGTAAGGTGAAGATTGGCGTTGTCGTCAGCAACAAGATGGAGAAATCCATCTCCGTCCAGGTGACCCGTCATGCAATGCACCCCGTATACGGCAAGCGCATCATCAAGTCCAAGAAATTCCTTGCTCATGATGCTGAAAATGCGTGCCGCATCGGAGATAAAGTCCAGATTGCCGAAACTCGTCCTATGAGCAAGAACAAGCGCTGGACCCTCGTGAAGATCATTGAGAGAGCCCCCATTCTGGGCGGATCTGTCGAGGAGGTTTAACCGATGATCCAGTTGAATACCGTGCTGAACGTCGCTGACAACACCGGTGCTAAGCGTGTAAAGTGCATTCAGGTTCTTGGCGGCAGCCGCCGCCGCTGGGGCGTTATTGGCGATGTTATTGTCTGCGCTGTTAAGGAAGCTATCCCCAACAGCAGCATTGAAAAGGGCAAAGTGGTGAAGGCCGTTATCGTCCGCACAAAGAAGGAACAGCGCCGCGTCGACGGCTCCTATGTCCGCTTTGATGATAACGCAGCAGTCATTATTGACGGCAACGGTGATCCCAAAGGAACCCGTATTTTTGGCCCTGTCGCCCGAGAGCTGCGCGCGAAGAAGTACATGCGCATCGTCTCCCTGGCGCCTGAAGTTGTGTAGGAGGGCGCGTCATGAGCAGAATGCGTTTGAAAAAAGGTGACCGCGTAAGGGTCATTTCCGGTAAGGACAAAGGCAAGGAAGGCAAGATCCTCGTCTCTCTGCCTGCGGAAAATAAGGTTATCGTTGAGGGCGTTAGCGTGGCTTCTCGCCACTCCAAGCCCACGCAGGCCAATCCGCAGGGCGGCATCGTCAAGAAAGAGACTCCTATCTATGCCTGCAAGGTGATGCTGATTTGCCCCAACACCGGCAAACCCACCCGCATTGGTCATGCTTTCCTGGAAAACGGCCGCAAGGTTCGCGTGGCCAAAGTTTCCGGCGAGATCATCGACCAGCTGTAGTGGAGGAGGCAAATTATGACCGTACGTATGCTGGATAAGTACAAAAGCACCGCTGTCCCCGCTCTTGTAGAGCAGTTCGGAATTAAGAATCCCACGTGCATTCCCAAAATTGTCAAAGTTGTCATCAACGTTGGCGTTGGCGATGCCAAGAGCGATTCGAAGTTCATGGATGCAGCTGTGAACGAACTTGCAATCATCAGCGGACAGCGTCCCATGATCAAAAGAGCTAAGAAGTCAATCGCGAACTTCAAGCTTCGCGAAGGTTCTCCCGTCGCATGCGCTGTCACGCTTCGCGGCAACCGCATGTGGGAGTTCCTCGACAGACTGATGAACCTTACCCTTGCCCGTATTAAGGACTTCCAGGGCGTTTCAAGAACTTCTTTTGACGGCCGCGGCAACTACAACCTCGGTCTGAAAGAGCAGCTCATCTT
>JAXEJY010000327.1:0-1472 GCA_034101315.1 Pyramidobacter sp. | reverse complement strand
CTCCGGAAGATTGCTGAAGTTCGCGCCGCAGTAGTTGCACTCTGACTTAGCGATCTCGATGAGGACAGCCGCGTCAAGTTTTTTCGCGGCGCGCAGAACCCCCTTTACGGTCATCGGGTGACGTGCGTTTGCCGCCAAAGCAATGGCGCCGTTGTCCTTCATCACCTGAAAAATATCACGGCCGCTGAAAAGACCGACATCTTCGCTGTTCCACAGCGCTCTGACGTTCAGAGGACGGCGCTCCAAAGCCTTTCGGTAAAGCGTGCTGCTGATATCCATTGTGGTGTCAGCTCCTTAGTAGTTTTTATGAAAAAAACGTGCAAATACAACCGTCTTAATTATAGTTGTTCAGGCGCATAAGTTCAAATAGAAGAGTCTGAATGAAAAAAGAAAAGCCGTGTTTTTTATTTTCACAAATGACCAAAGATTTTTTAACACAATCGCAATTTGGGGGGTTGCGCTTTCAAAAAAAACATGATATTATCTCTCTTGCTTTGCCAAAGAGGCAAATGCGAAAAGAACAGTTCTTTGGGGTATCGTCCAACGGCAGGACGCCTGACTCTGGATCAGGAAATTGGGGTTCGAATCCCTGTACCCCAGCCAAAGCGCTCTCTTCGTCCAGTGGTCCAGGACATCGGGTTCTCAGCCCGGTAACAGGGGTTCGAATCCCCTAGAGAGTGCCATTTTTGTATCCTCACAACCCTATTTTTCTCAAAAGCGCTCTCTTCGTCCAGTGGCCTAGGACATCGGGTTCTCAGCCCGGTAACAGGGGTTCGAATCCCCTAGAGAGTGCCATTTTGCTATCTTGGAATACGCATTCTATTTTTATGCAGGAGGGGATTTTTATGGCATTGTCCAAAGATGTCGTTGACCGTCAAATCAGCAATGTTGGTCCGTTCCACAAATGGTTCGTCGGAAAGGAAATCGGGTATCTGCCCAGCATTCTTCGTGAGGGCGAAGAGATCGCCTTCCTCACCAGCGGCTACGTCGACGGCAACACTGTTCTGGCTGTCGCCACAAACTTCAGACTGATGGTTCTTGACGCCGGACTCGTCTACGGTCTGAGACAGCAGGAATTCCCCTACGATAAAGTCAACTCCGTTACGGGCGTCCGCGGCATTTTCTTCGGCAAAGTCAAGATCAGCACTGCCGGCGTATCCGGATATGATGTGATCATCAACTGGGTTCGCAAGAGAGATATCCCCAAACTCGTCGCTGCTATTTCCAGATTTACCTCTAAAAAAGATTAATTCTTTGCCCGTTTTGCGCCTTTTCCTCTCTTGAGGAAAAGGCACTTTTTTGTGTTTTACCCGCCCAGTCCCCGCATTTTGGGGAGCGTCAAGAATTTTGTGTAACCTCCTAAAAGATACCTCACCGCTTGACGCACATTTAGTTGTCTATAACGTGTAAACCGCAGCCCGAAGTTTTGGATTTGTCGAGCTCTCGATATGAAATTGCTCTAATCGAAGGAG
>JAXEJY010000326.1:0-1426 GCA_034101315.1 Pyramidobacter sp. | reverse complement strand
GGCTCTAAAACCCATCCGCACAGTAATGATTTACGCCCGACGGCTGCATAAAATATTTTACGTTCTCTGCTGTTCCTCGCGCAAAATTTTTTCGATCTCCGGAGTGACCTGGGGGATTAACGTTGCAAAATAACTGATGATTTCCTCTCGTGAATCAGCGTGAACTGTTTTATCGCACAGCCAATACCCGCAGTCATTTTCGAGGAATCTAAATCCATAGCTTTGCTGCTCGCCCCATGCGTGCAGCCGTTGGGCAAATTGTTTCCGGTCGGTTTTGCCATCCGGGTAGATCCATACGCTCAGTGCCGACGTACGGCTTTGAAGGTCGGTGGCAATCTTAAACTCAATGTTCACTTGTCCAAAGGAACACGTTATGCCGTGCCAGCCGCCGGCATAGTACTTTTGCCAATGGGGATTGTTGTTTGTCTTCGTCTGATAAATGCAATACGGCGTCTTAAAGTTGCCCTGGATTTTTACGAGCGCGTCCTTAATTATGCCCCTGTTGTAATAGCGGTATTGGCTTTCTAATTCGTCGCCGTTTGGATCAATGGATGCGGTGTTTGCAGTGATCGTGGAAAAACGCAGGACATTGATAAACGATTTGACTGCAGTCTCAGACAGTTTTCCGTCCGCCTCGCGGTCAAGCATATTTTCAAAAACGCGCATAAAATCCGTCACATGTGCAATATCAGCATCGCTGTTCAGATGAAGCTCGCGAGCAAGATGCTGAGCGTCCTCCCCTTCCGTAAATGACTCGACTCGTGTCAGCTCGTCAAGCATTGCGCCTTCATAACAGCGTTCGGCATTCTGGACGATGTAGCTGTAGACATTTTCATAGGAAAGCTGCAAACAAAGAGTCGCAAAGAGTATTTTGCACTGTTTCGGGTCGATAGCGATTCCGCTGACCGCGATTTTATTCAGCAGCAGGAAGGCATTAAATAATCTCTTCATTGCCCGCGGATTGAATCCTACTGAATTCTGTATGAGTTTGACGTAGGATTCAAGCTCGCCGTCAGCGATTTCAATTCCGAGAGCTTTCATGGACTCGGTTACATAATTTTTCACATCGTACTGAGCAACCGGCACTTTGAATGGGACTTGGATGATTTTGTCAAAGAAGCTGCGCCCTTTTTCCTCCCCAAGCAGATCGCCGTATTTTTGCTTAACTCCCTGAGAAACAACTGCATAGTCAATGGCAAGCACAAACACGCAATGATCGCAGTCAAGAAAGAGTTTCAGCACCTCTAAAAGTTCAACTGCCTTGCCGGGACACAGTCTGTCCAGAGGGAGCGTCAAGAATTTTGTGTAACCTCCTAAAAGATACCTCACCGCTTGACGCACATTTAGTTGTCTATAACGTGTAAACCGCAGCCCGAAGTTTTGGATTTGTCGAGCTCTCGATATGAAATTGCTCTAATCGAAGGAG
>JAXEJY010000325.1:0-1379 GCA_034101315.1 Pyramidobacter sp. | reverse complement strand
TATGCGGGAATGTAATGTGACGGCGATGAGGAAAAGCGGGAAAGTGGTATATCTGAGTGCAGAACCCGAGACAGTCTATGAGAGGATCAAGGATAATCATAACCGTCCCGTTCTGGAAGGAAATATGAATGTGGAATATATAAAAAACCTGATGGAAAAGAGGCTGCCCAGATATAAGGAGGCTGCAGATATTACTGTAACCACAGACGGCAGATCGGCAGCGGAAATCACCAGGGAGATTGCGAAATACTGCAGGTAGACGGTGGGGTGTGAGATGAGAGAAAAACGCGGTCAGATGCCGGATCTGATAAGAACGGATCATGGAACTGAAACAGGAAACGGACGGAGACAGCGGCCCATGAGCTGGCAGGAAAAACTGAAAAAGAGAAAACAGAAGAGACGGCGGGTTATCCTTATCAGTCTTTGCAGTGTACTGGCAGCACTGTACGTGGCAGTGGCTGTTTATTTTGGATTTCATTTTTACGGAGATACCGTTGTTTTCGGTATTGACTGCAGCCACAAAACAGTAGAACAGGTTGAGACGGAAATTGCACAGAAGCTGGGAAACTACACGTTGGAGATCCGGGAGCGTGGTGAAAAAACGGAAACACTGTCAGCAGGTCAGATCAGCCTTCAGTATGTGGATGACAGCAGTATTGACCGGATGATGAAGGCACAGAAATCCTGGCTGTGGCCGGTAATGTTTTTGCTGGACCGGGACGGGGCAGATTCTGTTGCTTTTTCCTATGACAGAAAACTGGCGGAAAGCTGTATCGCACAGCTGGAATGTATGGACAGCCTTATGGCGGTTCCGCCTCAGGATGCCTATATCGGTAATACGGATACGGGGTTTGAGGTGGTTCCGGAAGTGATGGGAACTACAGTCGATCAGGAAAAAACGAAAGAAACACTCCTGGCTTCACTGGACGAAGGAAGGGTGAGCGTGTCCCTGGAAGAGGAAGGCTGCTACGTGAATCCGCAGATTTACAGGGACAATGAAGAACTGAATCGTGATGCGGCAGCCATGAGTGAGCTTGCCTGCGGATATATCACATATGATTTTGGAACGCAGCAGGAAATTGTCAATTCAACTCTTATAAGAGACTGGATCGTAAAGCTGTCCGACGGTTCTTTTGTGATCGACGACGTCTGTGTTACCAATTACGTGGAATCACTGGCAGCCAAATATGATACTTTCGGTCTTCCTCTTGATTTTTATACATCACTGGGAACTACAGTGACGCTGTCGGGAGGCGATTATGGATGGTGTATTGACCAGAGTGCTACGGTGGTACAGCTGCTGAATGCACTGGCGGAGGGATACCGGGGGACACTGGAGCCTGTATATCTGTATAAAGCCATGAGCCATGAAAATCAGG
>JAXEJY010000324.1:0-1574 GCA_034101315.1 Pyramidobacter sp. | reverse complement strand
TATGTTTGCCGGCATTTAAGACTACAAAACACTTCTGCGAATCGCTCAAATAACCAATATGAAATGACAAAGGATAATCATCAAATACAAGAAGAAAACCTTCTTGATATGGCGAGATGCTATTCCATTTTGCATATAATTCATCAATCGTTAACATCATCATCGTCCTCATCTTCAATATCTACCCAGTTTCTGAGTTCCTTCACATTCACCATGTAATTTGCTGTTCGTTCCTTTCCGTCATAAGGGAAACCAAGTCCGAGTGCAAAAGCAATTTCAGGATCCGTCGGCTGTTTTTCCGGATTGGTGTTTGACAATATGTGAATCAATAGGAGCGGATTACGCTTTATGTGTAAGTACGTGCTATCCTTGCTACTTCCGTATTTTTCCCTAAGCGCTTTTATTTGCTCTTGCGACAATCCGATTTTAGTACATCCACCTGCTCCGATTCTAACATGACGACCATAAACCTTAAGCATGTTTTTATTAGTATTATCCCACTCAAGAGGTCTTCCTTTCGGGTGGACAGGCAAATCAGTACCGTCTATCAAACGCACATGTACCGGCGTTGTTGTATCATTAGAATCATGCGGAATAGCCACATCCCAAAAATCGAGTGTATCGCTATCTGTTGCAATATATTCAGCAAGTGCAGTGGGTTGGAAATTCAAGTTCCACGGATGCGTTATATAATTGCGAACCATTTCCACTACAGCCTTCTTAGGAACATTTCTCCATATGAATGCTTTGGTAAAATCATCGTATTCATATTGAATATCTGCAGAAATAGACTCTATAAAAGATTTACAAAGAGTGGCATTTTCCTGTATAGATATCGAATCGCCTTTTAGTCTCGGAGTTTCAATCATCCGTCCTGATACCGTTATGGGGCGTTTTACTGATGTTGCAGTGCGCATTTTATTATGAGCGGTTATAAGAAGGGATCCGGGAGCCTGTCTTACTTTTAAACCAAACTCTTCGGGAGTTTGATTTTGACGCTTCATTTTTCTCAACTCATCCTTCAATTCGTTGACTGCGTCGGTAATATAGCCATACCAATCAATAGCATCTTCACCCATCCATATCCTAAACAAGTCGTCATAATTCGGTCGATAGCCAAACCATCTTCCCATCTGTAACAAGGTGTCATACATCATGGTATTTCTATAGAAATAACTAACGCACAAGCCTTCCAGCGTTAATCCTCTTGATAAGCTATTACCACCTACGGCAATCACACGCATGCCAATCCCCTTGTATTCATAATAATTAAGAGAAGATGCGCCGTGTTGTTGGTTAACAGATCTTACTTCAATTCTCTTTGCCGATTTTTGCAGATGATCATGCAAAAACTCTTCCCATTTAACTTTTACAAGTTGCTCCATCCCAAACTCATCCCAAACGGACGCCAATGCACTTATGTTTGTAATTTTCATTGCTTTTTCCAAAGGTAGAGCGGCATAATTTTGAAGATCAGATTTAATACTATTAAGATATCTCTCTATTAAATCAGCAGTGACATTTTGAACTTTTGTATATCTGCTGACGTTGACAAGCATAGATCTATGTTCCGT
>JAXEJY010000323.1:0-1542 GCA_034101315.1 Pyramidobacter sp. | reverse complement strand
CGCCGAAATTGCCGTCCTCTAACACCATGAGCCCCACCCCTTACTCTCCGCAGTACCACGCGCAAAACCTGCGCCACAGCCTGCACAGCCTCGAACAGGCGCGTCTGTATCCCACAATCTGAATCATGCCTGCTCCTCCTCAGCCTCTCGCGCACTGCCGGTCGAACCGAACGAGCGTCGACTCTCTCCACAGACAGTTCGCGCCTTTTACATCGCCCCCTATATCAGGTGGCGGAAAGTATCCGCTGTTGCGCCACTTCCTCAGCGTCGTCACCGACACGCAGTACCGTCGGCATACGTCCTGAGTGTTCAGCATTGCCGTCTCGCTTTTCTGACTCAATGCCTTCAGCACTGCGTCCGCCACGAGGTCAGCAAATGCCTTTACCTCCGGCGTCGATAAATCAAAAAGAGTTGCAGTCATGACTTCCCTCCTCCAAAAGCCTCTTCACCGCCTCCACCACAAAACAACTGCTATAATCAAAATCAGCACAAAGTAAAGGAGGTGAATAAATTGTCACAGTGTCCTGTATGTGGAAAAAAGCTTCAGTCCTACGTATGGAAAGAAGTCATGCTTCACGGCGCAGCGGGATTAAAAGACGTAAACGGAGCAGAAATTTCATGCCCCCATTGCGGACATGTATTTTCAGTTAGTTTCTTTCCTGATTGGCTTGCGGATCTTGTAGCGTCACGAATTCGCGTGAAGTAATCCGCGACGAACGCTGTAATCCAGCCTGAATTGGAATAATCGTTCTTTCCCAAAACTCCCTGAGAATCTCAGCCGCCTCCTCCGAAGAGAGACTGAAATCAAAGGGGGTTTTTATGATGACAAACCGCCCCATGTCGCCGTAAATCTGAATCTCCGCGTTGCATATTTCGTCATTCATTGCCATTATTTCCTCACCATCTCCCCGCCGCCCGCCATGGGCGGCTATTTTTTTGTCTCGACGCCGAGAAGATCACTTGGGGGAACTCCCAGCGCGTCTGCTAGCTTTAGAACACTCTGTACTTTTATTCCGTCGGTATGTCCTTTTTCCCACTCGCAGAGAGTGACAGAATGGACTCCGGCTTTTTTGCTTAACTCAGCTTGAGAAAGACCGCGCTCGACCCTGAGTTTTTTTAGTCTGTCGGCTATCACGCTTAATCACCCTCTTTCATGATGGCTAAATATTAGCCCACAAGCTAAATATTGTCAAGAAGTATTTTAGTCTGTAGGCTATCGACAACTTTCTTCAAGTAGTATTAAATAAGCCCATAGACTAATAAAGGAGGATTATCATGTTTAACTATGCCCTGGTTAAGTCTCTGCGAAAAGAGAAAAGGCTAAATCAAAGCCAATTGGCTGAATTATGCGGCGTTCACCCTGTCACTGTTTCTAATTGGGAACGCGGACAAAAACAGCCAGAGGGGAACAACCTTCAGGCACTCGCCACCGCGCTCGGCGTCACGACCGACTACCTGATGGGGCGCGAGGAGATAAAAAAAGACGCCCCCGACGGTCAGAAGACCGCTGAGGGCGTACATATAATCGCCAGCAACAATAGG
>JAXEJY010000322.1:0-1322 GCA_034101315.1 Pyramidobacter sp. | reverse complement strand
CCTCCCTGGGCCTTATGGCAGGTGATTGCACCTGCATATTTGAGTTGAAGGGCATTGAAATATTTATCCTCTCTCACAGCGTCATATCGTTTTTTCTTGGAAGTAATATGCGAATAATCTTGATTTACACCAAGATACAGGGCATTGGACTGTTCGTGAGTGAGGGAAGCGCTTTCCGAGTCCAGGGTGTCCAGAATAACTTTCGCCTCGATTTCCAGGTCGTCATAATCAGGGAAGCGCAACCTTGCCTGGGCGAAATGAAGCCCATATCTGTCTTCATATTTGGATATCTTTACCAAAAGCGCGATATCACCATTGGCGATGTAATCCAAATCCGGGATATCCTCTACAAACTGATAACAATTCTTCACAATCATCAGTTTGTCATCCTTGACTAGTCGCTCTTCCTTATATTGAACCATTGACCGGATGCCGGCATTGTAACGGTTGGCCCTGCGGTTGGAACGGCACAAGATTACGGTTTCATCCTCTCCATAGCGGGAATAGGCATCCGAAATCTTCTCTATCAACTCGCCTCCTGAAATTCTCTCAATGTCCGAAAACGGACTTATTTCCAATCCAAGTGACTCATAATCAATATCATATGGTTCACTATCTATAATATTCCTCAGAAGTGTAGCATTGTAGAGTATTCCTGATTCGTCTTTCTGACGTACAACAGTTGTGAGTTCACAAAAAGAAACGTCGTCGCTGAGGATGTTCATATATTCTCTGGAAAGCGCCGGGGATTCATCCAGGCCGACAGGCGGCAGCTGAGCTGAGTCTCCAACCAGAAGCACCTTGCAGTTTACGCCATTGCGCACAAAAGTCAACAGGTCATCCAGGAGATGGCCAGTCCCAAAAGAAGCCGTGGATTGGGCTGAAGTCTCTTCGTTGCCCATAAGTGATACCTCATCCACTACAAAAAGAGTGTTGCGGTCCTTGTTGGGAGAAAGTGTAAACTGCCCGAAGCCATCGCTGCCGACAGTTTTCTGCCTGTAGATGTGCTTATGGACAGTATATGCTTTTGCTCCAGCATATAGAGACAGAACCTTGGCTGCACGGCCTGTTGGAGCAAGAAGTACAGATTTGATTTTCAGAGATTTGAGAGCAGCTACCAAGCAGGCAATGGCTGTCGTTTTACCAGTTCCGGCATAGCCGTTCAGGACCATCACATCCGCGTCTGAGAGCACGAAATCACTCACCTGCCGGAAAAACCTGTCCTGACAGGGAGTCGGCTCATTCTGCATCTTTGCAAGTAAAGCCTTGTAGAGTTGTTCCTGCCTGGTATCCATAATTTACTCCTGCTGCAGGTCCTTGAA
>JAXEJY010000321.1:0-1951 GCA_034101315.1 Pyramidobacter sp. | reverse complement strand
CTTAGATAGATAGAATGAAAAGGCACCAACAGCGAGAAGAAAACCCAACGCAATGAATTGCTTAACCGAAAGCACATATGGTCTGTTATAAATTTTCTGATAAAAAATAAAGCAGTATGCTACAAAGGTCAACGCTGCACCTATAATGCCAAGACGTCCGCCAGTAAGTAGTTGCTGCACCAAAGATAGAATAGTGATGATCAACAACAGTTTGTTAACTACCTTACCTTTGCTGCAGATCAAGTTGTTCACGAATACGTACATCGACAGGTAAACACTATTAACGGAAATCTGTACGAGCTGGTTAAAAATATTAAACTCTATGCTGCTCAACCATGCTGTGCTATAAGAACTCCACTTGCGAAATGCAATCATTCTCTCTGAAAAACTGTCAAAATCGCCGAGGCTGGAAGTTGTATAACAAATCAATCCAATCCAACCAAATATAATCAACAATTGAAAAATTATAAAATAAGTTACATATTTTTGATTACATTCGATAAGTTCCCCAAAAGATTTCTCTGTTTGCAGTTCAGCATTGCTCGATAACATTCTACCTCTTACCCAATAACCTGTAGCGACAAACAGCAAAGCACCGTATATAAAGACCCCCACAGTCTCCCAATGCAAGTCGATTCCCCAATTTTTGACATTGCATACAGCCCCGCTAATACATAACACATAACCAGCTACGTAAACCACAGATGGGGCAATAATCTCCTTGCCGAAGATCTTATATGTAAAAACGAACAGAAACACAAACACCGCAAAGAGTAAGTATATTAACATCACGAGAACCTCCTCAAATTGCGTTTTTTAAAACCGCAACGATAGATCTATTAACATAAAAATACACCGTCAAAGCAAATCCATAAATCACGAAATTTAAAACACTGTTCTCGAAAAAATAATTTATGGCAACAAATAAAGACACGAGCGCTATCTCCTGAAACCACATCTTGAAAACATGTAGTTTTAAGGCTCTACTTAACAGATACTCTGCCAAGAGATTTTTCAACAAAAAGAGCAACGTAATGCTGAAAACCATTATATCCAAACTCTTTACAAAATAGATATTAATTACCGTAAACAGCAGACTTGTTCCCAGCAAAGCCATGTTGCATTTCAACATAACACCTTCATACCGCAAACTCTTAAAATATGTATTCGTCAGCAAAATAACTCTACTTTCAAATAAGAATATGGGAAACAATAATGCCATATTCCTTATCGATTCCTCGTATTTAGGTAACCACCAAATAAAAACATCATGCAATGGATAATACATCAGCAACATTACTAACATTACCATTGTCATTAAAGATCTGACTTTCACATAGATTGTGCACTGTTTTTCAACATCTATACGTTTTAAAATGGGGAAAAGAACTACACTCAAAGAGTTTATAAAAACCATAACAAAATTTGATATACTTAATATCAAAGACACTTTGCCAAAAGTTGCTACGCTCCATTGATAGGCAATACCAAAGCGCACGATTCCTAATATTAGCATCCCGGATAAATTTGCTAGTAAAAGTTTTATTCCAACACTTATATTAGTCCAAGCTTCACGCAATATAAGATTACAGCTATCCGTTTTTTTTACGAAGATCTCTTTGATTAACCATGCACCATATAACGCAGCAATAATTTTACATGCCAAATCCATATACATTATACTAGTGCACTTTCTATAACCATTGGCAATGCAGAGACACACTAAAAACACAAAGGATACTCTTTCAACAATTACCAACTTGGCATATCCTTGAATTTTATCGGTTATCTGCAATAAAAAGTTACTAAATATCAGCATGACGAAAGGCGTTAAGACCATACAAACGCCATATAATATTTGTTGAATGCTATCCTCTAAGTTAACAACCCCTAGAATAACACACCCTGTTGCAGCGAGAACCAGCTCAGTTACAAGAATTCCTCTAAATTG
>JAXEJY010000320.1:0-1452 GCA_034101315.1 Pyramidobacter sp. | reverse complement strand
CCGCCGGAGAGCCTGGTATAGCCGCTGCCGTCGCTGCCGCCGGCATAGCCGGCCTGGGCCCGGATGGCTTCGGCCTGCTGATTGGCCCGGGTCATGCCCTCCCGGTCTCCGGCGGCGCTGGCGGCAGCCCAGGCCTGCTTCAGGGCCAGGATCTGCTTTTGCTGCTCCGCGGACAGGTATGTCCGATCCGCACTGCTCAATGTTCCTGTCATGACTGTTCCTCCGTTGTCTCCTGCTCCAGGAATCCGGCCCGGTCCAGTACCACCAGGATCCGGACCATGTCCCGGCTCAGGCTCAGATTTCCGTTTTCATCTCCCAAAAGGGCCTTCCGGTCCACCAGCTTCTGCACCGTGGGTCTGGCCCAATCCGGCACGTTTTCCAGCTTCTGATACACAATCAACCCTCCTTTGAACGCCTCCCAGGCGGCGGCTCCGGCCCCCACAAAGGGCGCGGGACAGACCTTGTGGGTCACGTCCCAGTGCCGCACCACCCGTTCCACTGGGATGCCGTATTGCTCCATGAGCTGCCGCAGCAGCCATTGGGCGTTTTCCAGAGCGACCGGGTCGAAGAAATAGTTCCCCGGCCCGCCCTTGGTGCAGATCTCCACACCGATGGAGTTCCCGTTCCGGCACTCCGGGTGATAGTAGACGCTGCCGCCGCAGTGGTAGGCCACATACGCCTCCGGCACCGAGCGGACAATCTGATGCTCGTCCACAAAGTAGTGGGCCGAGGTTTTCCCCGTGTCCGCCCGGGCGAAGTATCGCCCGTTGTTCTCCGCCGTGTCCCCGGGCACTGCGGTGTAGTGTACCACCAGATACCGGGGCGGAGAAACGCGCAGGCCCCCGTAATTCTCCCGCCTGCAGGGGATGTCCAGAATGGTCATGGTTCAGACACCCCCAAGCAGAATAGCCCGGTTTTCCCACTTCCGGTATGCATCAAGATAGACTTCATTTTTGTCTCCATTGTAGGTAAGCTCATAGTACATCCCGTCAAAGAGGGTCGTGCTGAGCAGAGCTTTGTGATTTTGGAGCGCCTTGCAGTACCAAACCACAAACACGTCATCTTCGGAAATCTGTTTCCCATCGGTTTTGTCCAGATGCTCGTTTGTGTATTCAGCTACAATTTCCTTGCACTTCTGCAAATATTCTTTGCTTCCCATCATTATTCTGTCACCTCCGGCAGACCCGCCACGGAAGTCAGAAGGGACAGAACCCCTGCCAGCAGCGACGCGCTGCCCACCATAAGCCAGTTGACCTCCCCCATGACCGCGCTGGTTCCGATGGTGGCCACCGCCGTCTGGGCCACGGTCTTGACGGCCCGAACACCAGCAGCCTTAAACCAATTTTTCCAGTTTCTCATATTATGTACCTCCATTTTATGATTTTTCCAGATCTTCAATCCGGTGATTGGCGACCTTGATTTGCTCGTGTACAACCTCCATATCGCCCTCCA
>JAXEJY010000319.1:0-1761 GCA_034101315.1 Pyramidobacter sp. | reverse complement strand
ACTTCAATAGGTGAGAATCTCCTAATATGGCATGGAACCGGACTTATTGTTAATGAAAATGCAATTATTGGGGATAACGTTATACTTAGGCATAATACAACTATCGGCAATTCGTATTCAGGTGGCCCATCTCCTATAATAGGTAATAATGTAACAATGTTGTTATTATTGGAGGTATAACTATAGGTGATAATTCTGTAATTGGAGCTGGCTCTGTCGTTGTAAAGGATGTCCCAGAAAATGTAGTAGTTGCAGGGAACCCCGCTAAAATTATAAAAGTAATTGATAAATAAAAGACGTATTATGACAAAAGTTTTATTTGCAGGTCCGATAACAGGCAAAACTGGGGGGATTGCAGTTTGGTCGCAGAAATTCATTCGGCTATTCCCGGATGACGAGTTTCAATTGGTACCGATAGATTTGACTACCAAGATGACCAATGTATCAAATCCTAGTCCTTTATACCGTATCCGAAAGGGACTATCTCGTTTTTTGGATTTAAGAAAAGACGCCCTTAACGCAATCCGTCAAAACCCAGAGATACGCATTATGCATACAACCACAAGTGGTAGTTTTGGTACACTACGAGACCTTATGATGGTTAATTTATGTCACAAGCATAATATTAAGTGCATCATGCATTGCAGATATGGTTGCATTCCCGAAGATTTTAATTCAAAAGGTTTTTTAGGATGGCTGCTTCGAAAGACAATGCATAAATTTGACCAAGTATGGGTACTTGATTCCAGATCAGAACAATCGCTAAAGAAAGACCCAATTATGAGAAATAAAGTCTTTCTAACACCCAATTCTATTGATGTCCCCAAGGCATGTGATCTAACGCCCAAATCATATACCAAGATAGCATATCTGGCTCATCTTGTTCCTACAAAAGGGTTATACGAACTTGTTTCAGCAGTGAAGAATCTTAATGGCAGTGTCGACTTATTATTAATCGGCCCTGGTCCAGATGATATAGTAAACCAGGTAAAAACTATTGCTGGCGACTTATTAGACAAGCATATTTTTTTATTAGGGAAAAAGGATAATGCCGAGGCAATTGAATTATTGAAATCGGTTGATATTATGGCATTGCCTACATATTATCCTTGGGAAGGATTCCCCATTTCGATTATAGAGGCTATGAGTTATGGAAAGTTAGTGATATCATGCCCAAGGGCTGCAATTTCTGACATGCTTACCTCTGTCGATGGTAGTCGTTGCGGAATCCTAGTTGAACCTAAATCAGACAAAGCTATAAAAGAAGGAATAGAATGGTGCTTGTCTCACAAGGACGAAGCTGATGAGATGTGTAGGAAAGCATATGAAAAAGTAATGAAATGTTATGATACATCAGTTATATACGAACTATATCGTCAATTATATAGAAAATTACAATGAGCATAATAGGAAATACTTATAAAAAAATCTGTTTAATCTCTCCTTGGGTTGAAGTCTCTCTAAGAAAACTATATTGGAATAATGTGAAGTTATTAAAGCGTTTCAAGCCTTACGGAGGTGGAGGAGTAGAAAACGCCGTTTCTAAACACCCTATCAACTTTGATGATATAATATCCTTTTTGAAAGATAAAGGAATCAAAGAAGGCGATCTTTTAGTTATTCACTCTTCTTTTGATGCGTTGGCAGGGACTAGGTTAAAGCCACAGGAAATAATAGAAAGACTTAAATTCCTGGTAGGTGATAGTGGTACTATTGCTATGCCTGCCATTCGCGTGTTCAAAGAAGAACCTGCTCCGGAAG
>JAXEJY010000318.1:0-1382 GCA_034101315.1 Pyramidobacter sp. | reverse complement strand
GCTGCGTTAACGCCAGTGGCTGCGACGTCCGCGGTTTCTGCGCCGGTCCTGTTAACGCCATGATTAACGGCGCCAGCCAGGTTGCCGCTGGTGCGCGCAAGAACCTCATCGTCCTTGCCGGCGGCGCTGTGCCGAAACTTTACATGAACAGCCGCGACCATGTTAAAAAAGGCATGCCCGCCCTTGAAGACTGCCTTGGCTCGTTCGCCATCCTCATCACTCCCTGCGACGGCGTAAGCCCCGAGATGCGCCTTGACGTCCTCGGCAAACACACCGTTGGCGCAGGTGCCGCACCTCAGGCTGTTACTCAGGCTCTGACCTGGGATCCGCTTCAGAAAGCCGGACTTTCTTTCGCCGATGTCGACAAGTACGGCGCAGAGCTTCATATCCCTGAAATCACTGAACCCGCTGGTGCCGGCAACGTTCCTTTGGCAAACATCAAGATGATCGCCGCTCTTGCCGTTATGAAGAAGGGCATTGAGAAGAAAGACATGATGAACTTCGTCAAGGAAAGAGGAATCCCCGGATTTGCCCATACGCAGGGGCACATCCCCGCTGGCGCACCGTTCATTGGGCAGGCAGCTGAATGGATCAAGGAAGGCAAGATCAACCGCGCCATGATCATCGGCAAAGGCAGCCTTTTCCTTGCCCGTCTGACCAACCTCGCTGACGGCGCTTCATTCCTTCTTGAAAAACCGGCTCCTGTTGCCGCTTCTGTCAGTAAGGACGATATCAAGAGCGTGCTGCTTGAAGCCCTCTCCGAACTCTCTGCTTCTCTTACCAAGTAAGTCAGGAGGACAGCACATGTCTGACGTAAAGAAACTTATCGGCGAAGCTCTCGCTGAAATTATCGATGCTGCCGCTCACGGCGGTCCTCGCGTCCGCGTTGGCCTTCAGGCTAACGGCAGTGAGCATGGCTCAGAGGAAATTGCACGCGCTGCCCGCCTTGCGCAGCAGCAGAATCCCAACATTCAGGTCGTCATGATCGGGCCAAAGAACGTCGAAGGCTATGACGACCTTGAGTGGATTGAAACGCCCGACTGCGAAATTGAGCTTGAAAAAGCTATGGACGAGGCAATGGACAGCGGCAAAGTCGCCGGCATCGTCGCAATGCACCACCCCTTCCCTATGGGCGTTACGACGATCGGCAGAGTGTTTACGCCTGCTTGCGGAAGAGACATGATCGTCGCTTCCACAACCGGAACCAGCGCTGTCAATCGCGTTGAGGCGATGATCCGCAACACCATCTACGGCATCGCTGTCGCCAAGTCCATCGGCAAGGTCAACCCCACTGTCGGCATCCTCAACGTCGAAGGCGCTCAGGTCGTTTTCAAAGCTCTGCGCAAACTTAAAGAGAACGGATACGACATTACATTCGGCGA
>JAXEJY010000317.1:0-1071 GCA_034101315.1 Pyramidobacter sp. | reverse complement strand
GGAAATTCGGCAGATGGCTGCGAAGCACGTCGCTGGACGAACTCCCCTCCCTCTGGAATGTCGTTCGGGCGCAGTGCGCGTTCTGCGGACCGCGAGCGCTGTACATGAAATACATTCCCCTGTATTCAGAGCGTCAGGCGCGGCGGCTTGAAGTCCGCCCCGGCATCACAGGACTTGCGCAGATCAACGGACGAAACGCCATCACGTGGGAAGAAAAATTCAATTACGACGTTCAGTACGTCGATACAATTTCTTTCGCGGGCGATTGGAAAATCATGCTTCAAACCGTACAAACTGTGCTGAAGCGCGAAGGAATTTCCTCCAGCTCTTCAGCGACCATGGAAGAATTCACTGGATCTGCGCAGGAGGCGCACAGCGATGGATAATCAGCTTGTCATCATCGGCGCCAGCGGACACGGAAAGGTGATTGCCGACATTGCCGAACGGCTCGGATACGACCGCATCGTCTTTTTAGACGACAACACAGCCCTCACCGAATGCGGGAAACACCGCGTCGTCGGGACTGTCCGCGCCGCAGCGCTGCACGCAAAGAGCGATTTTATCGTGGCAATAGGCAGCGCAGAGATCAGAAAAAAAATCCAAAACTGGCTCTGCGGACACAAACTGCGCGTCGTCACACTGATTCATCCTAACGCTCTCGTTGCTTCAGACGTGTCCGTCGGGGAGGGAACAGTGATCATGGCAGGAGCAGTCGTCAACCCGGGAACTTCAATCGGCAGCGGCTGTATCGTCAACACCGGCGCGACAGTTGACCACGACAACGTCATTGGCGACTACGCGCACATTTCAGTCGGCAGCCACCTCGCAGGAACAGTTCGCGTCGGCGCGCAGACGTGGATCGGAGCGGGAGCTGTCGTCATCAACAACATCAGCATCTGCGCCCTCTGCACCATCGGAGCGGGAGCTGTCGTCGTTTCAGACATCAAAGAGCCGGGAACGTACATCGGCGTTCCGGCGAAGAAAAAGACGCTCTTAAGAAAGACGAGTGCGTGCAGATGAGAGTTCTTCAAGTTGTCAAGACAAACCGCGGCGCAGCGTGGGCGCTAAATC
>JAXEJY010000316.1:0-1151 GCA_034101315.1 Pyramidobacter sp. | reverse complement strand
ATTGTGCTGGGGGGATTTCCGTGCCAAGATTTTTCTATCATATGGAAACAGCCGGGGCTGAACGGAACACGGGGAGGTCTGTTTCGGCATTTTGCTGAATTTGTAGATGCAAAAAAACCGAAAGCGTTTGTGGCTGAGAATGTAAAGGGACTGATAACTGCTAATGGAGGCAAGGCTATTGATACGATCATTAAAGACTTTGAATCTATTGCTCCCGGTTATGTAGTGAAGCCGCATTTGTACAATTTTGCAGACTATGGAGTACCGCAGTACAGAGAACGTATTCTTTTTGTAGGTGTGCGTATTGATACAGGTTTCAATTTTATCCACCCGAAACCTTCTCACGGTCCGAACGGTAAGCTCTCCTACGTTACGGCAGGCGAGGCTTTAGAAGGGGTCGAACGTGTGCTTGCCAACAATGAGCTTATTAACATCAAAGAGAAAACTAAAAAAATCCTTGAGATGATTCCTGAAGGCGGCAACTTTACGGATATACCGAAAGACAGCCCTTTGTATGTGAAAGGGATGATAAGCCATGTCTACCGCAGAATTAATCGTAATGAGCCGGCCAAAACCATTATTGCGGCGGGAGGCGGAGGAACGTGGGGGTATCATTACCCGCTTCCGCGCCCTCTCACCAATCGGGAGCGCGCTCGGCTTCAGTCGTTCCCGGATAATTTTATATTTAAGGGAAGCGTGTCGGAGGTTCGCCGTCAGATTGGCAATGCTGTCCCGCCTGTCGGCGTCAACGCTGTTGCAAGACGGTTGATGCCGCTGTTTTCCGGCGAGTATGAAGCTGTTGATTTAAAACCGGAATATATGATGATGAAGGCAATGACGGTTAAGAAGCGCCTTGAGTATGTGACTTCACAAATGAATTAAGGAGGAATGAATAATGGAGTTTTTGTTTTCCAATTATCCTCCGATAAGAACGGACTGCAAAACATTCTCAGATGTATTTTACAGTCTGCTTCCGCAGGCGTCTAAGTTAGATATAGCTGTCGGTTATGTTTCTTCTGATTCTTTGCTTGCACTGCAAAAGACAATAGAGCTGAATAAAAATATTCAAACATTGAATCTCGTTATAGGCATGCATTACTTTGATAAGTTTACAAAACTTCAGTTCCAAGCTGCAATGCGCTTGAATCAGT
>JAXEJY010000315.1:0-1376 GCA_034101315.1 Pyramidobacter sp. | reverse complement strand
AGCAGGCGGACGCGGTCGGCCTGCGCTTGACTGGCACTGCATAAGAAGCCGGAGATCGTATCATTATGTCCCGCCAAAAACTTGGTGCCACTATGTACAACCAGGTCCGCACCCAAGGGAATGGGGTTCTGCCAGTAGGGCGACAAAAACGTGTTATCCACAATCATCAGAGCTCCGTGACTGTGGGCCAGCTCTGCACAGGCTCGAATATCCGTTACATTCATCATGGGATTGCTGGGCGTCTCTATATAAATTGCCTTCGTGTTCGGCTGTATGATCGATTTCAGCTTGCTGAGATTTGTCGTATCCGCAAAAGTGATGGACAGGCCGTTTTTCTCTGCTATATTATGCAGCAGACGGACTGTACCTCCGTATAAATCCTCGGAACAGATCATATGGTCTCCCGGGCGAAAGAGCTCAAAGCAGACTGTAATGGCAGCCATACCGGAACTGAATGCCACGGTATCGGCTGCGTCCTCCAGGGAAGAAACAGTTTCCTCCAATTGCTGGCGTGTCGGGTTGGATTCCCGACTGTAATCAAACCCGTTGCCATTGTGTCCAGGTTTTGTATGACGGAAGGATGCGGTTTGGTAAATGGGAAAACTGATGGCACGGGCGTCATCCTGATATTTATGGACGTCACCGTGAATACATCGTGTTTCAATCTGGCGTATCATTTTCATATCCCCCTAGCGTTATTTTTTGTCCTTGACTTTTGATTTTTGCTGAACCGTCTCTTTCATGGCTACGGAGCAGGCAAGATCACCCAGTACATTGCAGCAGGTGGCTTCCATGTCACAGAGCGTGTTGCATTCCTGAAAAGGCTGCTGGCCAGGTCAATGATCGGAAACAGGAAGTCATATCGTCCCAGCATGAACAGGCCAAACAACATCCCCGGTAGCAATCCGATAAAAATAACCGTTTCATGTGGAAAACTTTTTTGTACACCAAGGGTCTTTTAAAAGAATAAACACTCGTCTTCTACCTTGCATAGAAGACGAGCGCTATACCCGTGGTACCACTTCTGTTTATTCCGGATCAGACCGGAACCTCCTTACGGGTGTCCATCAACACCCTCTGCTGTAACGGGCATCCCCGCCATACCCTAACACTCTGTTCGGATATAGTGCTCCGGAACCATCTTCGCCTGCTTCCTGCCTGTCTCCTTTCAGCGATTGGAGACTCTCTGTAAGGTGGAAAGCAGAGTACTCTTTCCTTCATTGCATTTTCCGCAATTTCGTTATTTAAATTGGTTTTATTATATATGCCCAATTCGTTTGTGTCAAGAACTAAAATACTAGGTTAATAGTTTAAAGTCCGCTGAAGGGCAGAAAAACTTCAAAATCCTATGGACAAAGCAGTATCACGGTGCTGTA
>JAXEJY010000314.1:0-1675 GCA_034101315.1 Pyramidobacter sp. | reverse complement strand
CTCGACAAATCCAAAACTTCGGGCTGCGGTTTACACGTTATAGACAACTAAATGTGCGTCAAGCGGTGAGGTATCTTTTAGGAGGTTACACAAAATTCTTGACGCTCCCGAGAACGCGTTTATTTTTTGCGTAATCGGGGGTAAGCAGTCCGGGAATTTCCGTGCCGGTCAGAAATGCGAGCGCTGAGCGGGCTGCACCGTCACATTCGCGCCAGAGCGCTTCTGTGGTCCACCCAGCGGAATGCGGCGTCAGAACGGCGTTTTGAAATTGTCTCAAGGGATTATCCGCGGAAGGCGGTTCCGTCTGAAACACGTCGACGGCAGCCGCTCCAACGCGTCCTGTCTCAAGGGCGGCAGCAAGGTCCTCTTCGTTCACGAGCGCGCCGCGAGCGGTGTTGATAAAAACAGCGCCCTGCTTCATCAGTTGGAACATATTTTTGTTAAACATGCCTGTTGTCTGCTCAGTGACTTTGCAGTGAAGCGTAACAGCGTCGCACTGCGGCAGCATTTCTTCAAGCGAAGCGACGAAACGGCAGCCCTCTGGCAATTCCTGCGCTCTGTGGGCGTGAGGCGAATAGATGAGCACACTGCACGCAAACGGCTCCAGACGGCGCAGCACTTCCTTTCCGATAGCTCCAAGCCCGACAAGTCCGACGACAGCACCGCGAAGGTCATGTCCTAAGAGCGTAGTCGGCGTGCGCCATTTCCCCTGACGGACAGTTGAAATATGGAGGTCAAACCGGCGCAGCATCGCAATAATCAGCATCACTGTGTATTCAGCGATTGACGTCGTATTTGCGCCTGGACAGCAGCTGACGGCGACTCCAGATTTTTCTGCGTGAGCAATGTCAACATTTGAAGGCGGTCCTCCGCATTTTGCGATGATGCCGAGCCCCTCTGCCGCGTCGATCTGGGCAGCCGACACAGATGTAGCCGAAGTAATAATGACGCCGCGCGATGATTTCAATATCTCTGATACTGTCTCCGGTTTCATCGGACCGTCCGGCACATAGAAGCGCACGTCGGCAACTGAGTTAAGGCAGCTGAACCATTCCGGCGGTCCCTCGGGTTCAATAACAGTAACAACAGGTTTCATCGTGTATCCTCCTCATTCAAGCGAATTGCAAAAAAACCGCCCGACGGGGCGGCTTTTTAGAGCTGATATGGAAAACTGGATGCTCGCAGTTCTTGATTAAAAATTTCTAAATCCAGTCTGGCGATTATAGATAATACTGTACGGCGCTGATTTTAGCAAGGCGAGAAAAAAGAGCCCGATACACAGCGTATTGGGCTCTTTTGATATAAATATGCGGAGAAAGCTATTTCATTGCCAATCCGCGTTTCTGGAAAAGGTACATGACGACTGCAATGGCGATTCCGGCGGCGTCCGTCATGAGACCGGGCTGAATGAGCATCAGTGCTCCGGCAAACAGAATGACGCGCTCAATTAGGTTGAGAGGACGCAGCCAGTACCCGGCAGCGCCGAACGACAGAAGAATCGTTCCGCCAATCGCTGTAACGGCAGGCAGAAGAACTGTGCCGAACGAAGCGTTGATCAGGAGCAGTTCGGGGTTGTAGACGAAGAAGTAAGGGATAAGGAATCCGGCAACTGCCAGTTTGAGAGCAGTAAAACCAGTGCGCATCGGATCGGCTCCGGCGATACCGGCTCCGGCAT
>JAXEJY010000313.1:0-1278 GCA_034101315.1 Pyramidobacter sp. | reverse complement strand
AGCCTGCGCCGCCTCTGCCGGCAAGACCTGATACCTTTATAATGTCTATAACCTGTTCAGGCTTAAGCTCTTTTACGCACTTTTCAATGGCCTTATAGCCGCCCTTTGCCATGTAGTCGTTAATGTCCTCAGGGTTGATTATACCGCAGTTTCTAAGAGCGATTCTTGTCTGGCTTTCAAGTATATTTTTGTCTGTTTCAGGAATAAGGTATTTTTCACATACGCTTCCGGCTGACTCGGCATCTATGATTTCGGCAATGTTTTCTGCCGTTACCTTTACATATGTGTTTTTATCACCGTTATCCTTTATTACGTCAACAATAGGCTCAAGATAGCACATACCTATACAGCCTGTAACGCCAACAGGTATGTTAAGACCCTTTTCAGCTATGTATTTTTCAGCGGCGTCGCTTACTTTGTCGGCTCCGGCGGCAATACCGCAGCTTCCTTTACCAATAACTAATCTCATTGATTCTGCGCCTCCTTTGCCCTTATATCAGCTAATATGCCCCTTGCCTTTGCCGGGGTAAGAGTTCCGTATGCCTCTCCGTTAATCATCATAACAGGAGAAAGTGAACAGCAGCCAAGGCAGGCAACACTTTTTATTGAGAAAAGACCGTCACTTGTTGTCTCACCGTCTTTTATTCCAAGCTCTTCTTCGATAGCAGCCTGAACTGCCTCTGAGCCGTTTACATGGCAGGCTGTTCCCTGACAGACCATAATAAGGTACTTGCCTATAGGCTCAAGCCTGAACTGAGCATAGAATGTGGCAACACCCAGAACCTTTGCGGCTTTAATACCTGTTCTGAGAGCTATATAGTTTAAAAGCTCTACAGGAAGGTAACCGTATAAATCCTGCGCATGCTGCAAAATTGTTATAAGGCTGCCTTTAACAGATGCGTATTCCTGAAGCGTAGGCTCAAGAAGGTCGGTATCAATGCCGTCTTTTTTGAGAATTTCGGCTTCTGCCGCTGCGCATTTGCAGATTTCACTCATTTTTTAACATCTCCTTATTTAATTAAATTGATTTTGATTATGTAATCACGCCGAAAGACGTTTAAAGAATTTAAATTTTTTAAAATAATATATATTAACTGCTTCCTGTTAATTCTATCACATACATAGACTTATATCAATTATTATTAAAGGGATATTGTGTACAATTTTTAATGCAATTCAATTAAAATTATATAAATAAGCACATGTAAAATTGTAGTATTTTACATGTGCAGTGCGATATTAACGTATGTAGTTAGAGTTATATACAAAAATTCTTTT
>JAXEJY010000312.1:0-1653 GCA_034101315.1 Pyramidobacter sp. | reverse complement strand
CAACATCCGCCGCGATGCGAACGATTTCTTTAAGAAACAGGAGAAGGCTTCAGAAATTACAGAGGACGATCTCAAGCTCGAGCTTGACGCCGCTCAGAAGACAACAGACAAGTTTATCGCCAAAGTTGACGAGGAATTCAAGAAAAAAGAAGCAGATATTCTTGCCAAGTAACGTCTGGGCACGATATAAAATCCACAAAAAAGCGGGATGCCGTACGGTATCCCGCTTTTTTATCGCTTTGAGTTCGTACGTTACTGGACGTTCAGCGGCAGAAGACCGCCCTGAGATAAATCGACATAACCTTGATCGGTCAGTTTGAGCGCCGGAATGACAGAAAGCGAGAGGAAGCTCATGACCATGAAGGCATTTTTAAGGGGTGTGCCCAGCTGCTGCGCTGCGGCTGCGGCTGCTTTGAACTTCTCAAAGAGCACTGTCCCCGGTTCGTTTGACATCAGACCGGCGATGGGAAGAGGCAGATGATACAGGACTTCCTTGCCGTCAGCAACAGCCAGTCCGCCTTTTTCCCGAACGGCGTTGAACGCGGTGATCATTGACTCATCGTCCATTCCGAGAATTGAGAAGTTGTGCGCGTCGTGCGCTACAGAAGACGCAAGTGCGCCCCGTTTGAGTCCGATTCCTTTAACAAATCCGATGGCAATTCGGCGTTCGGGGGTGTTGCGGTTGACGACAGCCATCTTGGCAATATCGTCTGTGGCACTTGCGGCAAACTCACCGTTTTTCACAACACCGTCGAGGACAAGATGAGATGTAATCACTTCGCCGGGAATATATCCGATAGCTCTCAGTTTGCCGTGAGCAGGAGCAGCAAGGTCAGAAAGCTCTAGACAGCAGTGATTATGCGAGACGCCGGGCCAGTTTTTCTGACGGGGATATCCGGCAGCGGGAACTGAAACGGCTGCGCCGTTTTTCCATACGCTCAAGACCTTAAACGACTCAAGGTCCTCGACGAGGACCATGTCGGCGGCATAGCCGGGAGCGATAGCGCCGCGGTCGTAAAGGCGATTGAACTCAGCAGGATTCAGCGTGACCATACGCAGGGCGGAAATTGGGGAAACCCCGTGTGCGACGGCAATTCTCAGAAGTCTGTCAATATGCCCTTCGTTCTTGAGAACCTGAACGGTCAGGTCATCGCTGACGAGCATACAGCGGCTGGCGCGGCGCTCGTCTTCGGCGATGATGGGCGCCAGCGTTCCGAGATTGTCCTCAGCAGCACCTTGACGGAGCATGACCCAGCATCCTCGGCGGAGCTTTTCTATCGCTTCGCCGCAGTTGCTGCATTCGTGATCAGAGTTGCAGCGGGAGAGCAAATAGGCGCACAGATCCTTTCCGCCGAGGAGCGGCGCGTGCCCGTTCTTTGCCTCTCCTTCAGACGCTAGAATTTTTTTCCAAGTAGCGGTATCGCCGTATATGACGCCCGGATAGTTCATCATCTCGCCGAGCGCGCGGCAAAGACCGTCGGAGAACATGCGGCTGACAGACTCCTTTTCAAGTTTTTCGCAGGGGGTCTCAAAGTCGGACGCCGGAACACAGGACGGCGCGTTGAGAAAGATATCCAGCGGCGTGTTTTCTGCTGCCTTGCGCATGGCAGTCAGCCCTTCAAACGACGATGTGTTGGCAATTTCATGCGGATC
>JAXEJY010000311.1:0-1423 GCA_034101315.1 Pyramidobacter sp. | reverse complement strand
GTGGAGTATTGCTTGATCCAGCGGTTTAAGGCTGTAAGACTGACCCCGTATTACTTGGATAAAGCAGTTTGGGACTTTCCATTATGGTGAAGTTCCACAAGAGTTCTTTTGAACTCTTCCTCATAACGCGTTTGACGTGTGGACATGAGTTACCTCCTTCGCGAGTCTCATTTAATAATATCTATTAAATCAGATCGTGTCCACTTTTATAAGGTAGCACCACGGCTCGCCCGTGGAGCAGCTCGCCTGTCTTAACAGAGCTGTTGAGTATGTTCAGCTTACCGAGGAACTGGAAAGACGGTTTATGGCTGCTGTCAAGAGGATGAAGCAAGCCTTTAACCTCTGCACTTCAAGCGAGAGATTCACGGATGAGGACAGAGATTACATCTCGTTCTACTGTGCGGTTCGCTCGATCCTGTTTAAGCTGAGCAAAGGGGAGGCTCCCGACACAGCTCAGATGAACGCAAGAGTTCGTGAACTTTTGGAGGGTGCTATCCAATCAGACGGCATTGAAGAACTGTTTGAAACTGGCAAGCATATTGCCGTTGATATTTTCAGCGACGAGTATATGGACAAGATAAATGCCATCCAGCTCCCCAATACCAAGATTAAGATTTTGCAGAGGCTCTTGTCTCAAGCTATTGAGGAATACAAGAAAGTGAACAAAATTATGAGCTTGGAGTTTGCCGAGCGAATGAAGCGTGTCGTGGACGAGTACAACAACCGCCGCAGAGACGAGGCGTTCGCCAATGAAGTCTTGGATGATGTTGCCGAACAGCTTGCCACGCTCCTGGAAGAACTCAAAAAAGAAAAGAACTCGTTTAAGGATATGGGAATCGACTATGAGGAAAAAGCTTTCTATGACATTCTCAGTATCGTTGCCCGTAAATATGAGTTTGAGTACCCCAAAGATAAGATGATTGAGCTTTCCAAGCGCATCAAGGTTATTGTTGACGACAAAGCGAGATACACGGATTGGTCTACTCGTAACAACATAAAGGCGGAACTGCAAGTTGACCTTATTCTCCTGCTTGACGAATTTGGTTATCCTCCCGTTACCATCGACGATGTCTATAAAGAGGTTTTGGAACAGGCGGAAAACTTTAAGAAATATGCAAGCTGATAGTTACGAAAATTGCACGAAAATTGTAAGTGCAATGGAATTTATTATGGAATTTTATGGTTAGGTCATATAAAGATTGAATATATATTGATTATTGGGTTGTTTTCTGCGAGGAAAACGATATGATTTAAATAAATTCAGGACGAGCGCTCGCCGACGGGCGCAACGTTCGGGATAAGGAGGCGCTTATCATGTCGTGGAAACTCGTCGAAAATGTTTTTCTGGTGCAGTTTGATTCGCTCTGGACGACAGCCATTGCTCTTTTGCTGCTTATTTTAGGGTACGGGCTGCGCCGGAGAG
>JAXEJY010000310.1:0-1604 GCA_034101315.1 Pyramidobacter sp. | reverse complement strand
GTAATAACTGAAAAGTAATTGACAAAACAATAACTTTTGCGTATAGTATGGATAAAAAAGGGAGATAGAAAAAGCAAAGCGAGAGCTTGCAGACTTGATAGAAAGGGGGGTAAAGTATGAATAACGCTATTGGCAGAGACGCTTTAGAGTTTATGGACACTCTTTTACCCCCGGAAGAAATCGCAGAGAGTAACCTTAGAGTCGCTCTTATTGGAGAGCTGATCAAAGCCAGACAGGAAAAAGGATTGAGCCAAAAGAAACTTGAAGTGCTCAGCGGAGTAAAGCAGCCCGTTATAGCTCGCATGGAAAAGGGGCTTACGAGCCCCCAACTTGATACCATTCTCAAAGTGCTAGCTCCGCTTGGAAAAACCCTTGCAGTAGTTCCTTTGAATAAACAGTAAACTGAAAAATCATAAGTTCAATTATTATAAATGATTCCCTCATGCCGGATATCTTTTATCCAGCACTCCTACAAAAGAGACCTCGCGTCAATCTGCTGTCTTCTTCTGATGAACAAAAACACATCGCCCCGCGTTCCTCTGCGCGGGGCGATGTGTTTTTTGCGTTGTTACCGTCATCAGATTTGTCATCACCCAGACCTGCCTGTCAATTGCGCTTGCCATGTTTGTATGTTCTTTTGTAAAGGGGGTAAAGAGGCGGTTGCGTCCCGAACATTCTTGTTGTTTCATTTCTCTCAGTCTAAAATTGCATTGAAATAACATCAAACTTGCCGTCACGACAAAAACATCGGCAGGACACAGAGAGAGGTAAGAAAAGGAATGAAACAGCAGAAGTTTTTCACCGCGGCGCTCGCCCTTGCCGCAGCGCTCTTGGCTTTGCCGGCAGACGCGGCGACGGTCGGACCGATTGAGATCAACGGCGGAACAAGAGGCACGGGCAACGTGATCATGTACAACACGAACGTGGCAAATCCGCAAGCATCAGCCACTGGCAACGGCGCGATCTCCATAGGAAACTCGGCATGAGCCTTCGGCTCCAGCACGACAGACGCGACCGGTCCCATCGCCATCGGCAGAGAGTCGCGCGCACATGGGGACTATACAATCTCCGTGGGCGTGAAAAGCTATGCGTGGGCAAAAGAAGCCGTCGCTATCGGCAACAACGCGGAAGCGATGCAGAACGGAAGCGTCGCTCTCGGATCCGGCTCTATTGCCAATGAAGCCAACGTCGTCTCCGTCGGCAGTCCGAATCTCGCCCGCCGAATCGTCAACGTCGCCGACGGGACGAGCGCCAACGACGCCGCCACGTACGGACAGCTCAGCGCCGTATCAGCTAAGGTTGACTCCAGCGCCGCCGCGATCAGCAGCCTCACGTCAAACGTCAACACCTTAAAAGACAATATTGCCGTCAACGCGCAGAACATCGCACAGAACACGACAAATATCGCGAAGAACACGGCGAGCATCAATACGCTCAAAATTGAGACGAGCGCTCTGCGGGTTGACGTCGACACGAACGGACGCCACATCGTAGAAAACAGAAACACCATCGCCGCCAACGCCGCCGAGATCGGAAAAATCGGCGCCGTCCTCGGCACGGACTACGCCAACCCCGCGTTCAGCACCCTGCGCGTCGGCGGCATG
>JAXEJY010000309.1:0-1217 GCA_034101315.1 Pyramidobacter sp. | reverse complement strand
CCATCGACCATCCGCCAGACGGTCGCGTTCGATCGGGCCGGGGTGTACCGTTTCCGGTTCGCCGAGCATGTGCGTTCGGAGAGCGGCGATACGTCGCTCTATGGGCTTAACCCGGTGCGCGTCTGGTGCCGGAATGCGTCGGGCGAGACGCAGGAGATCGGCCGCACGCTCACTGCGCCGGCCGAGGCGGTGAACCGCGAATTCGTGCGGCACGATTTCCTCTTCCGGATCGATGCGCCGGGCGAATGGGAAATCGGCCTGACGGGCCTGTGCGAGACGGGCGACCACAATGCGATTCTCGACGATTTGTCCGTCACACCAGTCGATGCGGCGGCCTACGAAGCGACGCCGGCTATCGGCCCGGAGGTGGAACTGGCGGTGGCCCGGGGGGCGCGTCTGCGGCTCGATTTCGATGGAACGCTCCCGCTGGGCAGCCTCCGTCTTAACGGCGTGCGCCGTTCGGGCGAAATTTCTGCGCGCGATTATCCCGAGTATCTTGCCGGGCCAGGCGTCTTGAGCGTGAAGCCCCTCGGCATGAAGATCATTATCCGGTAAATCCGCGTGAGAAGGATTCGCGTAAAGGAGATGTTATGAAGTTGTTGGTTATGCTGGCGGCAGGTGTGGCGGCGGGTGTTATCTCCGCGTACGGCGGCACGGCGGCGGCGCGTGTCTATTTGGCCGAGCCGGGTATTTGGGATCGGATGAGCGCGGGGCATGGGCGTTCGTATACCGTGGGCGGCACGAATGTGTTCACGTGTGCGCCGAGTGCGTTGTATCTGGCGACGGATGGCCATGCGCGCGCGTTTCATGCGACGGGCGACGTTGTGTCGAAGGCGTGTCCGGCGCGCGGCGTCTTCCGCGTCTTTGCCGAGAACCGGCTGGTGTTCGAGTCGGCCGAGGTGTCAAAGACGTCGGGCCCCGTGCAGATCGACGCGGATCTGGCTGGCGCGCGCCGGGTTAAGCTGGAAGTTTATGGCACGCATCAGCCGTATGCGCTCGATGTGGCCTGGCAGAACGCCTATTTCGAGATGGCACCGGGACGGCGACCGCATGACATTGGCGATCTTTCTCGTCAGTTGGGCGTGCTTACGCCGCCGGAAGGCGCATCACCGCGCATCAACTCGCCGGCGCGCTTCGGGGTTCGTCCGGGGAGTCCGCTTTTCTACCGCGTGCCCGTGGTGGGGCGTCGGCCGATGGCGACAAGCGTGACGGGGCTG
>JAXEJY010000308.1:0-1514 GCA_034101315.1 Pyramidobacter sp. | reverse complement strand
TGCTAAGGTTGAGTCGGAGAAACAAAACCCGAAGAGAGCGTAAAATATTTTGTGTAAACGCGGGCGTGTAAAAAAAATAGAAAGTCCTCGTCTTTTCCTGTAAGATAGCATCACCCAAAACACCAGCAAACGGGAAAAGAGAGGAGGCTTTCTATAAGGACGGGGATGGGCTTCCCTGTTTTGCGAAAGCAATCCTGAATAAAATCGCGCTCCAATGTCAGCTGACCAGTCGTCTTAAGCATCTGCGTGCGCTGTTTCTCCAGGGCTTCCTCCTCTCTTCGGGATTCTTTCTTAATCCGCGACTCGCTAAAAACTCGGCTGGCATTCGCCAGAAATTCTTTACGCCATGTGCGGATCATATTTGGATTAAGGTTGTTGTCAGCGGCTATTTCATTGAGCTCTTTTTCACCTTGCAGAAGCTCAAGTACGATTTTGGACTTAAATTCCGGACTGTACAGGGATTTGCGTGACATGGTCTTTTCCCTCCAAGGATGTTTTGATTATTCTACCATGTTCACAATAACTGCGATTTATTTTTGTGCGGTTTTACGGGACCATTATATTGCCGTGTGGGTGTTCAACTTGCACTTGCAATTTTCGGCGAAAAATTTTGCAGCTCACAAACAAAAAAGGCAGACGAGTTCAGTTCGTCTGCCTTTGCCGTTATTTCAGCTTTTCAAACACCAGTGTTGCCTGAATGCGGTCGCCGCCGAGGAGGCCTGTGCTGCCGGAAGAGGCCGTTGTGACAGTGTGCAGACGATACCCCTTGGCGGCCTGTGCGTTGATGACTTTCTCCAGCTCTGTCAGGTTTTTTGAACCTGTGCCCAGAAATTTTTCTTTAAGCACAACCTGTAAAATGACATATTCCATGCGTGTAATCCCCCCATATTGTGTTTTATACGAGACCCTGTGGTACAGGTAATCCCCGAAGGCTATTTCAGATCACCATCTTGTAAATTTATTCTACCCATAGAAAGGCAGAAGAGCTAATGCAACAGAAGGTGTGATTGTAGATGTTTTTTCGTTTATGATATCTTTTAGACATTGTTTCGTGCAGCCGCGTTTTTTTGCTTTGCGCGCGGAAAAAAATGTTTGCCGTTATCTTGAGGAAAAGTGCATTTTGTGCGATACTTACGATGTATTTTTGTGCTCCTTTCCCCGTGCGCGGGAAAGGAGTTTATCAATGAAAAAATTGCATCATAAGATGGAAAAACAGTCTTTCAAATGTGAATCATTTCTTCGAACAAAGGAGAATCAGTTTATATGAAACTGGGCATCGTAGGTCTGCCGAACGTCGGCAAGAGCACTCTGTTCAACGCGATTACCGCTGCCGGTGCGGAGGCGTCCAACTATCCGTTCTGCACGATTGAGCCGAACGTGGGCGTTGTTTCCGTGCCGGACGCGCGTCTCAAGGTTCTGTCGGATATGTTCCACTCCGTCAAGATTACGCCGGCAGTCGTTGAGTTTCTCGACATCGCGGGGCTTGTACGCGGCGCCAGCAAGGGTGAAGGGCT
>JAXEJY010000307.1:0-1388 GCA_034101315.1 Pyramidobacter sp. | reverse complement strand
CTTTTTCGAATGCTTTGATAACCTCTTTTGAGTCAGACTCATAGGCGGCTTTAAGGTCTACCGGAATATTGTATTGGCGGCGTCCGTCGGTGATAGGTATCAATATCTTTTCGTATTGATTGCCTTGCTCTTCGTAGACGCGTTTGATAACCGGGTTTGCCACTTCTGCAAGGCGATCCATCTTGCGTTTGAATACTTCGAACATTGTATCGGAGAGGGTATCGATAACTTTCTCTGTTCTCATTTGGCGGAATTCCGCTTCGGAGAGAGGCGATTCGATAGCGAAAATCTTCATTATCTCGTTACGGAAGCCTTCGTAATCATTGTCAGGGTGATAAGTATTAACCGTATTTGCAAGAGTATCGTAGATAGTATTTACCGTTTCCACACCGATTCTTTCACCGAGGAGGGCATGGTGGCGACGGAGGTAAACCACTTTACGTTGCATATTCATCACGTCGTCGTATTCGAGCAGGCGCTTACGGATTCCGAAGTTGTTCTCTTCTACCTTCTTTTGGGCGCGCTCAATAGATTTTGAAATCATAGAGTGCTCAATCATCTCACCCTCTTGGAAACCGAGGCGGTCCATCACTTTGGAAATTCTTTCAGAGCCGAAGAGACGCATAAGGTCGTCTTCGAGGGAGACGTAGAATACGGAAGAACCCGGGTCTCCTTGACGTCCGGAACGACCGCGTAACTGACGGTCGACGCGGCGGCTTTCGTGGCGCTCGGTACCTATGATGGCAAGTCCTCCCGCAGCTTTTACCTCGTCGGTGAGCTTGATATCGGTACCACGACCTGCCATGTTGGTGGCTATGGTTACAGTACCTTTACGGCCCGCTTCGGCTACAATGTCCGCCTCCTTTTGGTGGAGCTTGGCATTCAATACGTTGTGCTTTATCTTGCGTATTGTAAGCATACGACTGAGGAGCTCGGAAATCTCTACCGATGTGGTACCTACAAGTACAGGTCGGCCTTCGGATACCAGTTTTACAATCTCTTCTATTACTGCGTTGTATTTTTCACGTTTCGTTTTATAGATACGGTCTTCCATATCTATACGTGCTATAGGTTTGTTGGTTGGGATTACCACAACATCGAGTTTGTAGATATCCCAGAATTCGCCTGCTTCAGTCTCGGCAGTACCCGTCATACCTGCGAGTTTGTGGTACATACGGAAGTAGTTTTGCAGAGTGATGGTGGCGTATGTTTGTGTGGCAGCCTCTACTTTTACATGCTCTTTGGCTTCGATAGCTTGGTGGAGTCCGTCGCTATAGCGGCGACCATCCATAATACGACCCGTTTGCTCGTCTACAATAAGTACTTTATTGTCCATCACCACATACTGGTCGTCTTTAATGAATAATGTATAAGCTTTAAGAAGTTGA
>JAXEJY010000306.1:0-1405 GCA_034101315.1 Pyramidobacter sp. | reverse complement strand
GTATCCGAGGAGATTCCGACATCATCTGCATCATCATCCGATCTGCAGCAGTCATCCGAAGAAACACAGCCGACCGTTCCACAGACCGAGCCGACCGTGCCGGAAACACAGCCGACGACCGAAGAAGCAGTGCTGACCGGAATTGAGGCATTTTACACCGGAACAACAAAGATGGAGGGAGAAGTCGTTTGCAGCAATGAGATTTATATCGTAGCTGCATACAGCGACGGAAGTTACGCAACGATTACAGAAGGCTGGGCAAGCAATGACATCGGCATGATGCTCCATGCGGGACAGAATATCATTACCATTTTCTATGGTGGATTTTCATCCAATATTGTACTTGATGTAACTGCCGCACCGCAGCCAACTGTTCCGGAGACCGAGCCGACTGTCCCAGAAACTGAGCCGACTGTTCCAGAAACGGTACCAACCGTTCCGGAAACCGAGCCGACTGTACCGGAACCGGCTCCGACCGAGCCGGTTCAATCCGGAAACATCCGCGTAAGCAATGTTTCCTTAAGCAGTGATCTGACACAGTATACGCTTGATCTGTGTAATCAGTATGGTGTGGACAGTTCCGTAATTTTCTCTGTTATGTATCATGAGAGCCATTTTAATGCAGGAGCAACAAGTCCGAGCGGCGCTCAGGGACTGATGCAGATCATCCCCAGATACAGTGCAGACCGCATGGCAAAGCTGGGCGTAACGAATCTGTATGATCCGGCTTCGAACATCCTGGTTGGAATCGATCTGCTGGCAGAGTATTATCATACATACGGAAGCTGGAATCAGGCACTGACTGCATACCGTACCGGAAATGCAGGATGCGATTCTTCCTATGCAGCAACCATTCTTGGAAGCGTAGGATTGTTCCAGACGATTTACTATGAATGATCATAAGATGTTATGATCAAAACAATGAGAAAAATAATGAGAAAAAGGTCATGTCCCCGAAAGACATGACCTTTTTTTATTCGTAATCTGAAATTATGAAACGGCTTATCTGGTAATGGAAGTACCGGTCTTTCCGGCAAGCGCTTCCTTTACCTTGTCCAAAGAAGTAATGATTGCTTTTCGGTTTTCACCGGCGGCAACAAAACTTACGGCAGAGGAAAGCTTTGGAAGCTTCGTTTCTTTCACCATCGTTCCGCTGTCGATCAGTTCCATTGCCTCTTCCACGGAAAGATGATCCGGCGAGAACTCTTGCGGTGTATCGGCATGGACAACAAAGCGTTCGGTGGAAGATAAGAATAATAAAATATCGGCATTTAACTCATGAGCCATCTTTGCAGCCGTGGCATCCTTTTCAATAACGGCACTTGCGCCCTTTAAAACAGGACCCTGCTCTAAAACAGCAATACCGCCGCCGCCTGCTGCGATAACGATCTGTCCGGCATCGGCA
>JAXEJY010000305.1:0-1447 GCA_034101315.1 Pyramidobacter sp. | reverse complement strand
ATGAGTTACCTCCTTCGCGAGTCTCATTTAATAATATCTATTAAATCAGATCGTGTCCACTTTTATAAGGTAGCACCAACAGTCTCACCGTCGATGACGATTCCGCCCGTAAAGCCGCTCAGCAGTGTGTACGATCCGCTGCCCGGCGTGTTGGCAAGGTAGATGGAGATGTCATCTTCCGCCTTAAAGACGCTGCCGTCGGGAGCCGTCAGGGCAGGAGCGCCGCTCAGGCCGCCGACGTTGATGACGAGTGCGGCCTTATCGCCGAGATAGAGCGTCGAGCCGCCGTACTTCGAGGGGTCGTAGGCGTTGTCGACGGCCAGCGACGTTCCGCTCAGAGTCAGGGGCTTATACAGACCCAACGTCGTCACCGCGGCAGAAGATCCGGGCGCCATTGTGTTCATCGCCGTTTGAGCCCATTCCGCGTCGTCTGTTCCGAAAATAAAATAACCGCCGTTGGCAACAGCCAAGGCTCCGCCGCTCAGAGTCGCCGTATCGCTGACGGTCAGAGCTCCAGAGATACCCACGAAGCTGCCGCCGTTCATTGATAGATTTGCCGTCGCAATGGTGGCGTCATTATAGAGGTACAGCTCAGCGTCCGTTAAAGAGAGAGCTTCGCTTGCTGTCGCTGTTCCAGAGATTTCCAAGTATCCGTCCTCCACGGTCAGTTTTTTCGCTGTAAGCGCGCCGCCGGAGCGGATGTGCAATGCTGACGCTCTATATATGCCGATACTGTCCGCGTTCAGAGTTCCGTCGACATTGACCGTGCCACCGTCCCGCAATGTGCTGGTCGAAGTCATGCAGACGGCATAGCTGACGTTCATCGTGCCGAGGACCGTCAATGACCCGTTCTTCGTCACAATGCTCCCGTTGTTTACGGTCAGCGTCCCGTCAACCGTGGCGTTGCCGCCCCCAACGATCAGACTTGGAATGTTCGCGCTGTTTGTCCCGGTGATCGCCGTATTGTCGCCTGCAGAGGAGGTGATATCAGTGGACCTCGTTCCGTCAACGTCGATGGTTACGTCCGCCGCCAGCGCCGGCGCAGCCATCAGCGCCATTCCCAGCGCCAAAGCCGCCGCGCGCGTGTATCTCGTTTTCTTTTACCCTGCCATGTTTCAGTTCTCCTTTCAAACGATGGTGTGTGTCTGCCGCGCTCGCCTCGGCGCGCGCAAAGAAACAGACAGACGTTTTAACCTAAAAACTGTCAGGAGTCCTGCGTGACCGCCGGACTGAGAAAAATGACCGAACGTTTTTTAAAGACAAAAAACAGCCTTACAGAACGCGGCAAAGCTGACGCGCTCTGTAAGGCTGTTTATTCTGCTGGTATTTCCGCACAGAATAACCTGTGCGGGGCTGATTTCTTTAGCCCTGCACTGCGGTAAACTGTGCTGTGCTGTGCTGTGCTGTGCTGTGCTGTGCTGTGCTGTGCTGTGCTGTGCTGTGCTGG
>JAXEJY010000304.1:0-1269 GCA_034101315.1 Pyramidobacter sp. | reverse complement strand
CCAGCGCATGGCTCAGTGGCTTGGATCCATGACCGCTCCTGGCATGACTGTCTGCTCCCACTGCGGCGAGACAATCATGAACTACTCTGCCTGCCCTGCCTGCGGCTACTACCGCGGACGCAAGGTCCTTAAAGTCGCTGCCGACAAGGCTGCTGCCGAAGCACAGGCTGAGTAACAGCGCACATTAACCCCAAACCGCCGCGCGGTACATATCAGCAAAAAAATGAGTGATGCCAAGTCTATTGACTCGGCATCACTCATTTTTTTTTATTTCTGACGGACTGGCGGGTTTGTGTGTGCTTTTGAGATTTGGCGGAGAAATCGATATCGATCACATAATTCTTAATAAAAGTGTGATCGCAATCACACTTTTATGATATTTTATGTGATTCTTTGACTCTAAAAAAATTTTCAGGTCGCTTGCGCCAGGAGCTCTCTGCACGAAAAAAAGAATCGGCGCGCTGTTGAGGCGCGAAAATAAAAAAATCCCCCGCGCAACGCGGGGGATTTTTTTTCGCCAATTAAGGAAATCCGACTCTCTTAAAACGCGTCCCACTCAAGAAATTCGCCGGTGCGGGCGTCGATCTCAAAGTCGTACTCGCGTCCCTGATAGATGACCTCGCCCTCATATTTCTGGATGCCGTCGTCCGTGTCCAGGTCAAACTCCACGATGTGCTGACGCTGCGCTCCGGGAACGCGGCTCAAAATGAGCTGAACTGCCTCGTCGCGGCTGATGATCCCCTGTTTGGCAGGCTGGGGATTTGCGCTCTGCGGCGCGGGGGTCTGCACGGGTCTTTTGTCGATGAGCTCGTAGGAGAACTTGAGAATTCTGCCGTCGTCAGCCGCCACGTCATATTCATATTCCGCCGTGTTCGTGCGGAACTCGATCTCGAACTGGCGGATTCCGTCGTCGCTGTCAAGTTTCTTTTTCGTGAATACGGCATCGGATGCCGCAACGCCGGAGTGCTTCAGGGCGATATCAGCGGCGTCGTTCTCGCTGAGCGCGGCGTAGGCGCATCCGCTTGCCAAAACGCACGCGGCGGCAAATCCTGTCAGAACTGCAGAGATTTTTTTCATGAGAGAACCTCCTTGTGTGTTTGTTTTTGAACGGTATTAATTATAGCATAGGCGGGAGCGTCAAGAATTTTGTGTAACCTCCTAAAAGATACCTCACCGCTTGACGCACATTTAGTTGTCTATAACGTGTAAACCGCAGCCCGAAGTTTTGGATTTGTCGAGCTCTCGATATGAAATTGCTCTAATCGAAGG
>JAXEJY010000303.1:0-1558 GCA_034101315.1 Pyramidobacter sp. | reverse complement strand
CCGGCGCCAACGGCTCGCTGGGGGTGACCCACTTCCCGGCGGCATCCACCTTCGGCGAGACCGGCGACGAGGCCGGCGTGCTGGCCATGGGCCAGACTCTGGCCGGGGAGCTGGGCGCCCTGGGCTTCAACCTGGACTTCGCCCCCGTGGCCGACATCGTCACCAATCCCAACAACACGGAAATCGGCAATCGCGCCTACTCCGCCGATCCCCAGACCGCCGCCCAACTGGTGGGCGCCATGGTCCGGGGCCTGAGGGAGGGCGGGATGCTCTCGTGCCTGAAGCACTTCCCCGGCCACGGCAGCACCGAGGCCGACTCCCACGAGGGCCTGTCGGTTTCCACCCGGACGCTGGACGAGCTGCGCAGCGCCGAGTGGGTGCCCTTTGGGGCGGGCATCGACGCCGGCGCGGCCTTCGTCATGGTGGGCCACCAGACCAACGAGAATCTCTCCAAGCTCCCCGCCAGCCTGTCGGCGGCGGTCATGGCCTACCTGCGGGTGGAGCTGGGCTTTGACGGTCTGATCATCACGGATTCTCTGAAGATGGGCGCCATCACGGGCTATTATACCAGCGCCCAGGCGGCGGTTCTCGCCATCCAGGCCGGAGCAGACATGCTGCTGATGCCCAACGACGCCCAGGTGGCCTACGACGGCCTGAAGGCTGCCGTGGACCAGGGCACCATCACCGAAGCGAGAATAGACGAAAGCGTCCTGCGAATCCTGGAAACCAAATACCGGTCCGGTATTCTGGAGTGAACCGGTTCCGCAAATCCGATCCGCCGCTTGGAAACTGGTTGTGTTTCTTGCGGCGGAGCGTTGATCGACAGCACAAGCCCTTGAAAACGTGACGTTTTCAAGGGCTGAGCGTGGCGAAAAAGTCTTTTCGCCACGCTGTCGCGCAAAGCAGGCTTTGCGCGAAGGGGAATTTGCATCGGTCTGCGCGCACGCCTTCGGCGCACACTTGCCCGATTATAGTTCAAAATTCCAGGCACATGTCCTGGAATTTTGAATATTTTGATTTTATTTTCCCGCCTGCGGGCGGGAAAACTCTGCGAGGCCATCAGATTGGAAACTGGTTGTGTTTCTTGCGGCAGAGAGTTTATCGACAGGCAGTACCCGGTGGAAGCCGGGATATTCCGGCGAGGTGGTGAGGCGCTTTTAGATTCTGTCCAGAATGCGTCCATCGGTCGAGATGGTCACCACATTCCAGGGGATGGATCTGCCGCTTTGCTGCAGCGCCTTTCTCACGGCCATCTCGATACCGCCGCAGCAGGGTACCTCCATCCGCACGACCGTGACGCTGTGGATGTCGTTGGCGCGAAGGATCTGCGTCAGCTTTTCGGAATAATCCACCGCGTCCAGCTTGGGGCAGCCCACCAACGTGACGCGTCCTTTGATAAAGTCCTGATGGAAGCTGCCGTAGGCATAGGCGGTGCAGTCGGCGGCTACCAGCAGATCGGCGCCCGCGAACCAGGGGGCGTTCACCGGGGCCAGCTTGATCTGAACCGGCCACTGCCGGAGCTGGGACGGCTGGGGCGCGCCGTCCGTGGGGGCAGTCT
>JAXEJY010000302.1:0-1228 GCA_034101315.1 Pyramidobacter sp. | reverse complement strand
GTTGGGCGACTGGTTCTGCCACACGGGCGACGCTCCCGTTTGGATCCTCGACCTCAAAGCACCCAGCAAGGTTGAATTGATTGAGAGAAAGGGCGATTTCGACCCCAAGGCCTTCATTCCCGACACTTCCATAGTCAAGTGGACATTCCCCAAGACGGACAAGCGCGGCGAAGTTGTCATGTATTGGTACGACGGCGCGCGCCTGCCCCTGAGCAAGCCCGCCGATTGGGACAAGCCCGAACTTCCCAGAGCGGGCATGCTGATGGTAGGCAAAGACCACACCATTTCCACGGGTGTGCGTCCGAACTTCCAGCCGCGCATTTGCAACAACGATTTCTTCCAGAATTTCCGCCGCTCCAAGAAGGACGAAATCCAGTCCAAGACTCTGCCCAATGTTCGCGAAAACAGCATTTTCTGCGAATGGATTGACGCAATCAAGGGCAACGGTCCCGAATGTTTGGGCAGCTTCGACTACGCTTCGCAGCTGACTGAAGTTGCGCTCTTGGGCGTGTTGGCGCAGCGTTTCGGCGGCGTCATCGAATGGGATCACGAAAAGATGACTTCCCCCAACCGTCCCGAGCTTGACGCGTTCATCCGCGAGCCCGAACGCAAGGGCTGGGAGAGCGACGGCGTTCGTCCGTGGGCGAAAAAATCTCTCTGGAAGAGAATTTTCGGCTAATCGAAATTCGGGCGCAATTTAAACGCAAAAAAAAACAAAATCCGAGGTTGAAAAATACCTCGGATTTTTTTGTGCCGCAATGAATGGGAGTTTTTCGCCGCAAGGGAGGGACGCGGGGAGGAAAAAAGTGCGGGGTGCACGCCTTGCCCGCGGGAGGCAGGTACGGGGCGAACGCGTTCCCGCTTAGCGCCTAATTACAACCGCGTGGCTGTTGCCCGTTGACGAAGAGGCGACGGCGAGTACGTACTTGGGGTCGGCGGGCATTGGGGTGTCGTCGAATTTTTCAATTCCGAAGTGCTGCCTCCATATCGGGCGCTTTGCCCTGAGCACGCCGAGTATGCACGCGAGCGAATGCAGCGCGGAAGTCGCCGGCATATAGCCCGTGTGGAAGACTGTTGTTGCAAGAGGGACTTGCGGGAAGAGTGCGTCGCGCAGGTTCACAATTTTCGAATCCGGCGCGGTTGCCGACGGCGACCACGAAATCAACCCGATATCCGCGGCGCACACGCCCGCGTTTTCAAGCGCCGCTTGGGTCGCGCGGCGCAGCCC
>JAXEJY010000301.1:0-1127 GCA_034101315.1 Pyramidobacter sp. | reverse complement strand
GGAGGGCTTGCCATGGTGACGGTTCTGGCGTGCATGTTCTTTGCCGCGATATCGGGCTCAGGACCGGCAACCGTGTCGGCAATCGGCTCTTTCATGGTTCCGTCCATGAAAGAGCGCCAGTATGACGCCGGATTTGCCGCTGCCATCACCGCGTCAGCCGGAACAATCGGCGTCATTATTCCTCCGAGCATTCCGTTCGTGATCTACAGCGTCGTCGCACAATGCTCCATCGGCGACATGTTTATCGCCGGAATTATCCCCGGCATCATCATAGGACTCGCTTTGATGATCGTCTGCTATTTCACGGCAAAAAAACGCCGCTACGTCACTGTCGGCGAGCGTCCTAAACTCGGAACAGTCTGGAAAGCTTTCAAGGAAGCCGCATGGGCGCTTTTCGTGCCGGTCATCATCCTCGGCGGCATTTACGGCGGCGTCGTCACCCCCACAGAAGCGGCTGTTATCGCCGTTGTCTACTCCATTATCATCGGCAAGTTCGTGTACAGAGAACTGACAGCGCAGTCGCTGTACGACTGTCTGAAAACAGCAGGGCTCATCAACGGCGCGACGGAGTTCATGATTGGGCTTTCTATGGCGTTTGCCAGCTATCTTGCAATGGCGCAGATTCCGGCGCACATCGCCGAGTGGTTCGCGTCCATGACCGGCACGCCAGTGCTCCTTCTTCTGGTTATCAACCTATTCCTGCTGATCATCGGCTGTTTCGTGGACAACATCGCCGCCGTGATCATCCTTACGCCGATTCTTCTTCCAGTCGTCAAAGCCATCGGCATAAGCCCGGTTCACTTCGGACTCATCATCACAGTCAACCTGGCGTGCGGCTTTATCTCGCCGCCGTACGGCATCAACCTGTTTGTCGCGTCCGCCATTTCCGGAGAAAGCCTGGAGAACATCTCGCGTGAAATTCTGCCGTCGTTCGCTGCCATGGTATTGTGTCTCCTCCTCTTCACCTTTTTCCCCGTTTTGAGCACAGGACTTCTTGCAGCGCGATAGAAGCACGCGTTTTAGCTCAGCGCGCAAAAAAAACCGCCGGACACAGTCCGGGGGTTTTTTTTGCGCGCTGAGCTAAAACGCGTGCTTCTATCGCGCTGCAAGAAGTCCTGTGCTCAAAA
>JAXEJY010000300.1:0-1401 GCA_034101315.1 Pyramidobacter sp. | reverse complement strand
CCATCGTGTTAAATGTATCTGTACATCTTGTGGCGCAGAATTTGAAACAGGAAGTACGATCAAAAAAGACGAATTGCGTGTAGATACTTGCAGTAACTGTCACCCATTCTTCACTGGTCGTCAGCGTTTCGCAGCTGCTCAGGGACGTATTGAGAAATTTAACAAGAAATATGGTCTGAAAAGCGGACAATAAGTGATACAATAGAAACAGCGTTAAACGCTGTTTTTTTCATATATAGGAGATACATATGCAGATCAAATCAAAACGAATGGAAGTATTTAAACCATCTGTCTTTACAGGTTTAAAATATTTGAAACAAGACTATACAAAGAAAACGGGAAAAGATACGATTGATTTTTCTATCGGTTCACCCAATATTGCCCCGGAGCCATCGATTATGAAGGTCATGCAGGAATCTGTGATGGTGCCTGAAAATTATAAGTATGCCATTACGGATCTTCCCCAGATGAAAGAGGCCATTCATGACTGGTATAAAAATCGTTATGATGTAGAATTAGAACCGAATGAAATGGTTTGCCTGCAAGGTTCACAGGAAGCTCTAAGCACTTTGTTTTTGGCGACTTGTGATCAAGGCGATATTGTCTTAGTGCCGGATCCTTATTATCCTATTTTCAGTGATGGACCTAAGATTGCCGGTGCGACTGTGGACTATATGCCTTTACTGGAAGAAAATGGATATTTGATTGATTTTGATGCGATGGATCCGGAAATAGCGAAAAAGGCAAAAATGATGATCGTATCGTATCCAAACAATCCTACTTGTGCAATTGCTCCGGATTCTTTCTATAAAGAGCTGATCGCCTTTGCGAAAAAATATGACATCATGGTACTCCATGATAATGCTTATAGTGAACTTGTCTTTGATGGAAAGATTGGTAAAAGCTTTTTATCGTTTGAAGGTGCCAAAGAGATTGGAATCGAATTAAATTCATTCTCTAAAACATTTGGTATGGCCGGTGCCCGCTTAGGTGTTTGTGTAGGCAACAAAGATATTATCGAAGTTTACAGTACATTAAAATCCAATATGGATTATGGTATCTTTTTGCCGGTTCAATATGCCGGTATTGAAGCTTTACGTCATGGTGGTCAGAGCATTCATTCTACATGCCAGGCTTATCAGGATCGAAGAGATGTGCTTGTCAAAGAGTTTGCCGAAGTCGGCTGGACCATTCCTAAAAGTCCGGCAACGATGTTTTCCTGGGCAAAAATCCCGGAAAAGTATGAAGACTCCAAAGCCTTTGTATTAGATTTGTTGGAGAAAACCGGCATTGTCGTAACACCGGGTCAGGCTTTTGGTAAGCAGGGAGAACGCTATGTCCGATTAGCTTTGGTGCAGGATGAAAGTGCCATCAAAGAAGCGGCCAGACGATTAAAAGAAA
>JAXEJY010000299.1:0-1044 GCA_034101315.1 Pyramidobacter sp. | reverse complement strand
AGTACAATCTCAGGGCAAAGCTCGACTTCGACATTACCAAATGGGCCAAACTCTCAAACAACACCTCGTTCTTCAGTTCCACATACAAATACGTGGGAGTCGGCGGTGTTGAGAATGCCATCGCTTATTCAGCGACCCATGCTCTTCCGATGTTTCCGTTGAAGAACCCTGACGGAACTTGGGTAGCCCAGTCAGACTTCATCATGACCGGTTCCGGCCGTATTGCCAACGGACGTCACATCGTGTTTGGAAACACTGACAACATCAACCGTCAGTACAAGACCGATTTCGCCAATACCACAGAACTCAAGATTACTCCGGTCAAGCAGTTCAACATTGTTGCAAACTTCACTTACAGGCTCTATCAGAACAGGAATACAGGCCGTACCACCCACATTGAGGGATCTTCCGGTCCTGGGCTTACAGACAGCTACCAGAGTGGAGCCGGCCTCGACGAACTCAAAGAGACCGTCAAGACTTGGAATTACTATGCGACAAACGTTTATGCCACCTATGAGGACACTTATGGCAGCGGTCACAACCTCAAAGTGATGGCAGGTTTCAACTATGAGACAATGTACTCGAAGGAAGTCTTCGCTTCGGCCCAGAATCTCCTTTCAAACAATCTCAGCGACCTTGATCTTATCGGCCCGAATGCTGACGGAGATATCATAACAAACGTTTCCGGAGGCAAGTCCTCATACGCTCTGGCCGGTGTATTCGGCCGTATCAATTACGACTACAAAGGAAGGTATCTCCTTGAGGTCAGCGGCCGCTATGACGGTTCATCCAGGTTTGCTCCGGGCTCAAGATGGGGCTTTTTCCCTTCCGCATCAGTCGGCTGGCGAATTTCAGAGGAGCCTTGGCTGGATCCAAGTCATAAAGTATTGAGCAACTTGAAGATACGCGCCTCTCTCGGTACCCTCGGCAACCAGAATGTAAGCAACTATCAGTACTTGAGAACCATCAGTATTCATGATTTCGCGGGAATCAGCTTCGGCGGCAGCACTCCGGAGAAATATTCCAAAATCTCGTCTCCAAATG
>JAXEJY010000298.1:0-1322 GCA_034101315.1 Pyramidobacter sp. | reverse complement strand
AGACTCCTCTCTTTTCCCGTATGGTGGTGTTTTGGGTGATGCTATCTTACAGGAAAAAACGGGGTCTTTCTATTTTTTTACGCGACCGCGTTTACACAAAATATTTTACGCTCTCGCATAGGCACCCGAAGCTGTTGACTTGCGCGCAGCGCGGCGCGGGAAAAATTGGAGAAAACACGTATTCTCTGCCTGCGCCGTGCTTCAATAACTAAAAATAACTGAATCGGGCGTCTTTACGGCTTGATTTTTGCGTATGGAAACACTATACTGCTTGAGTGTTCACGAGCAGATATTAGGACTAGGTCGTAAGAATGGAGAAGGACGATGCCGCGCACAGCAGGAAAACTAAAACGCCACGAGAAATTGCTCTCGCTTATAGAGCAGAATCCACTCCATTCTGATGAGGATCTGGCGCGGGTTCTCAAGGTCAGTCTGAGTACAATCCGTCTGGACAGAGCGCTGCTTGGCGTTCCGGAGCTGCGCGAGCGCACGCGTCAGATGGCAGAGCGCGCGTTTAGCCGTCTGAGGTCGCTGAAACAGGAAGAGTTCATCGGCGAGCTTTTGGGGCTGGAGCCCAACGTCTGGGCGCTTTCAGTGCTGAACACGACAAAGGAAATGGCTTTTCGCCACACAGCGCAGGTGTGGGATCAGTACATCTATGCGCAGGCAAGCACGCTTGCCATCGCTGTGGTAGAGGCTGACATGGTCGTCGTGAAGTCGTTCCGCGGGCGCTACAACGCGCCGGCAACGGTCGGAGAGAGGCTTGTCGCGCGGGCTAAAGTGGGCGTCAACAACGGAAGCCGCTACATCGTCAGCGTTCATACGACGGCAGGCGACAAGGAAATTTACGTCGGGCGCTTTATTGTCGAGGCTCTTGCCTCCGGCAATGGAGATGAGAACGACAGCGCAGCTGATAAAAAAATGACGAGGTGAGATGACTCATGTTAATCGCTGTAGACGCTATGGGCGGTGATTACGGCGCGTCCGCGGTATGTCCGGGCGTTCTTGAAGCCTGCAAAATCAATTCAAACCTTGAAGTGGCTCTCGTCGGAGACTCGGAGGTCATTCAGCCCTATCTTGAAAAAGCTGACAGCAGCACAGCTGCCAGAATTCACGTCGTTCATACGGACGAGTTTATCAGCGCTGATGAGATGCCGTCAAAGGCGATTCGAAGCAAAAAGCGGTCGAGTCTGCGCCTTGCCATGGAGATGGTGCGTTCCGGTGAAGCGTCGGGCTGCGTTTCGTCCGGCAGCACGGGAGCGATCGTCGCCGGCGGCGTGCTCGTCGTCGGGCGCCTGAAAGGCATTGACCGCCCGGGGCTG
>JAXEJY010000297.1:0-1379 GCA_034101315.1 Pyramidobacter sp. | reverse complement strand
ACGAGGAGAAGAAGAAAATCAAGGGACTTCCCGGCAGCCTGCTTGAGGCTCTGACAGCCCTTGAGAATGACAACGAGTATCTGACCGCCGGCGGCGTCTTCCCGCCCGAGCTCCTGAAGCGCTGGATCGACAGAAAACGCGCAGAAGCCGAGCGCATTGAGCGCATTCCGCATCCGGCAGAGTTCCAGAAGTATTACGACCTGTAAAGCCGGACGTTCAGCAATCAAACGCACGCAAAAAGCCCGTCCCTCATGGGACGGGCTTTTTTTATGGAATGCGCGCAGCGCCAAACAGCCAGCCCCGGCCGCCTAAAAAATCTGTTTCTCTCATGAAAAGATACACCGGCGCGTTTCGTCTTTTTTTGATATTATTATGTTCGTATCCTGCTGCCGGGGGGTAAAACTGTGCGCTGGAGGACAGCGCATACGGCAGTCATCTTTGTCTTTTACGAAAGGAACGCGAACATGAAGAAATCACTTCTTGCAATGGCGTTATGGGCGGCCGTTTCAGCAGCGGCGGCGCACGCGGCGGTCATCATCGCTCATCAGGCGGACGCCGACGCGCTTGACCCGAACTCGGCGACCGTCACGTCCGTCAACATGTTCAACATCGCCGAAGCAGTCAGCGTGAAGTCGTCCTCTCTGACGGTGCTTAACAGCATTGTCGTCGGCTTGAATAGCCTCGGCGACGGGGGAGGGAAGACGTCCGCCCTCACCATTGAAGCAGACACGCTCAAAATTTCAGGCGGCGGAGGCGAGTTCGCCGCCGTTCAGTCGCAGGCTCTGATGGACTCCAATGCGTCGTCCGTCATCACCATCGGCGCAAAAGACCGTCCAGCCGGAACGGTCGACATTCAATCAGAAGCCGACTACGGCATTTACACGCGCGAAAATGAACGCAGCGATACGACTGCGAGCAGAGTCCAGATTTACGCCCGCGAGCTGATCATTCAGGCGCAGGACAGCGCTGTACGCCTGAGCACGAACTCCAACGGCGGCGTATTCTTGGGGGCGAAAGACAGTCCAATCCACACGGCTGTCCTGAGATCTTCAAACTACGAGCCCGTCTACGCGACGGAGGGAAATCTTGAGATCTGCGCCGACGCGCTGTACATTGAACGGCTTGGCGGCGGCGGGGCGGTTTTCGCCCAGAACAGCTCTGTCACCATCGATGCCGCTCAGAAATTGGTCATTCAAGGCGGCATTACCGCTCTGTCGAATAACTTTGCCCTTGACGACGCGGGAGCGTCAAGAATTTTGTGTAACCTCCTAAAAGATACCTCACCGCTTGACGCACATTTAGTTGTCTATAACGTGTAAACCGCAGCCCGAAGTTTTGGATTTGTCGAGCTCTCGATATGAAATTGCTCTAATCGAAGG
>JAXEJY010000296.1:0-1576 GCA_034101315.1 Pyramidobacter sp. | reverse complement strand
CGTAAAGGAGAATATTATCTGCTGGATAAAAGTGCTGGAAAACATGTTTCTCATACAATTTTCCAGTTACCGACTAAGATGGGAAAAGGGGTTCTGGTAACACCAACCGTACACGGCAATATGTTAGTGGGCCCAACAAGTATGGATATCGACAATAAAGAAGGTATCAATACAACACGAAAAGGATTGGATGAAGTTGCTATGAAATCATCCATAGCTGTTAAGAATCTTCCTATGAGAGATGTCATCACATCCTTTGCCGGACTTCGTGCGCATCATCCGAATCATGAATTCATCATTGAAGAAGTCAAGGATGCACCAAACTTTATTGATGTTGCTGGTATCGAATCACCAGGTCTTTCTTCCTGTCCGGCTATTGGTGTAATGGTCGCAAAGATGATCCAGAAAAAAACGAATGCACATGAAAAAACAGATTTCAAAAAGTCACGCAAAGGATTAATCAAGCCATCACAAATGAGTATGGAAGAAAGAAATGAACTTATCCAAAAGGATCCTCGTTATGGAACGATCATCTGTCGCTGTGAGATGGTAACAGAAGGAGAGATCGTAGAAGCGGTACATCGAATCATTCCTGCCCGTTCACTGGATGGTATAAAACGTCGTACAAGAGCAGGTATGGGACGGTGTCAGGCTGGTTTCTGCAGCCCACGTGTTATGGAAGTCTTATCACATGAAGTACCGGATATCGATATGTATAAAGTTAGTAAATCCGGTGGACATTCAAACTTTATCGTAGGAAACGATAAAGAAGATCTGTAGGAGGCAAGACTATGAAAAAGGTAAATGTAGTAATTATCGGTGGAGGACCGGCAGGTCTTGCGGCCGCGCTCAGTGCTAAAGAAGCAGGCGAAAGTAATATCTTAATTTTAGAACGTGATATAAAATTAGGTGGTATCTTAAATCAATGTATTCATAACGGTTTTGGACTGCATACATTTAAAGAAGAATTGACAGGGCCAGAATACGCGAATCGTTTTATTGAGAAAGTAATAGAACAAAAGATTCCCTATAAGCTGAATACAATGGTCATGGATATTTCTTCCGATAAAGTAGTTACTGCCATGAACGCAAAAGAAGGGTTATTTCAAATTCAGGCAAAGGCAATCATCTTGGCCATGGGCTGTCGAGAACGACCTAGAGGGGCTTTAAATATTCCAGGTTATCGTCCAGCTGGTATATACAGTGCCGGAACGGCACAGAAATTAGTCAATATCGATGGATTGATGCCAGGAAAAGAAGTTGTTATCTTAGGTTCCGGAGATATTGGTTTAATTATGGCGCGAAGAATGACTTTAGAAGGGGCTAAAGTAAAAGTTGTTGCTGAATTGATGCCATATTCCGGCGGTTTAAAAAGAAATATCGTACAGTGTCTGGATGATTTTGGGATTCCGTTAAAACTAAGTCATACCGTAGTCGATATCGAAGGTAAGGAGCGTGTCGAAGCGGTCACAATTGCAGAGGTCAAAGATGGAAAACCAGTATCGGGAACCGAAGAAAGATATACTTGTGATACTTTATTATTATCATGTGGTCTTATTCCGGAAAACGAGCTTTC
>JAXEJY010000295.1:0-1262 GCA_034101315.1 Pyramidobacter sp. | reverse complement strand
ATTATTCTCGACGAAGCGACGTCATCGCTCGACGCAGCAGTTGAGCACCAGATTCAGGAAGCGATGAACAGGGCGATGGAAGGACGCACGTCGTTTATTATCGCTCACAGACTGTCGACAATTATGAACGCTGACAGAATTCTCTACCTTGAGCATGGACGCATCGTCGAAGAGGGAACGCATGACGAGCTGATCCGTAAGAACGGAGCGTATCAGAAACTCTTTGCATTGCAGTACGGAGTTGCTCAGTCATGAACATACTGACAAAATCATATCTCGCGTACTCGCGCGGAGAAAAGTGGCTTTCCGTCTGGCAGATTCTGCGCCCGCTGGGATGGCTCGGCAATGGAGTCATCCGTCTGCGAAGCGCGTTTTACGACCACGGCATATTTATCTCTGAAGAGCCGCCGCTTCCCGTGATCAGCGTCGGCAACGTTACGACTGGCGGCACGAATAAAACGCCGTTCGTTGAATATGTCGTCCGCGGACTTCAGAACTGCGGCATAAAAGCGGGCATTGTCAGCCGCGGATACGGCGGCAAGACGACAGAGCCGATCGTCATTCGCAACGGCAAGGGGAAAAGAAGCGAAGTCGGCGACGAACCCATTCTGCTGTCCTCTCGCCTGCCTGACGTCCCGATAGCCGTCTCGTGCGACCGGCTCGCCGATGTGACAGAGCTCGTTCGGCACGATGTCGAGATTGTCGTTGCAGACGACGCCTTTCAGCACAGAAAGCTTGCACGAGATGTTGACATCGTTTTGATTGACGCAAGCTGCCCGTTTGGAAACGGGACATCGCTTCCAAACGGTATCCTGCGCGAAATGCCTTCTTCGCTTACACGCGCTCACATCGTTGTCATCACAAAAGCTGACCAGGTATCGACGCGCAACTTAGAAAAGCTCAAAGAAAAAGTTTTGAAATGGGTGCCAGAGGATCGGCTGTTCTTTTCACGGCTCGGCGCTCCCGTCTGGCAGCGCTGGCGCGGGGCGAGCCTTGAGCCAGTCACGACGCCACTCAGAGGCGTTCATCTTGTCGTCTTTTCCGCTATAGGCAACCCCAGCAGTTTTTATAACGTCGTCACTCAGAGCGGAGCTGTCATAGCCCGCAAACTGGAGTTCAAAGATCATCACCGCTACAGCGAGAGCGACCTGAAGAAAATTATCAGCGCAGCGATTGACGACGGCGCAGACGCAATCTGCTGCACGGAGAAAGACACGTACAATCTGCCGCGTGATTGGCAGCCGGATTTGCCTGTTCTCGTT
>JAXEJY010000294.1:0-1869 GCA_034101315.1 Pyramidobacter sp. | reverse complement strand
TGTTTCCCGTGTCCGCTCAAGCGGACGCAGAAAACAGGTCTGTTTTATTATGTCAGGCTGTCGGGATATTTCATTTTCTGGTCGTGCTCGTAGAACTTGGCAAACTTCATGAAGCGCGTAAACGCGATGCACGTGCAGTTGATAAAGCCCCAGAAGCCGTACAGAAAATGACGGTACAGGACAAAATACTTCAAAAACGTCAGCGTCGAGCAGCCCACCATGCGCCACGGAGAATAGCGTTTATTCGCTTTGATAAGCATTCTCAGCTGCGTGTCCGTCGCCCGATTCTGCTTGTCCAGCGTCTTCGTCAAACTCAAGTGCGTTCTGTGGCAGATAAACGAGCGGAGCGTGCGCACGCGCGCGTTCGGCACGCACATGTCGACGTCGTCGCGGTCAAGAACGCCCATCATCCTCATTTTCGTCCGGTTGTACAAACGAATCAGCCTGAAGTGCCTGACCGCGCGCAGAGGGCGCTCCACGCCCGGGAAAACGTCGCCGATGCGCAGCCGGTAGCCGTCGCAGTCGGGTTTGTTCTTGATTTCTTTGATCTCGGCAATCAGCTCCGGCGTCATCTCCTCGTCGGCGTCGAGCCGCAGAACCCAGTCGTTGGAGCACAATTGCTCTGCCACGCGAACCTGATCGCCGAACGACACCCACGCGTTGAACTCGCACCGCGCGCCGAACGACCGCGCGATGCCGCACGTGTTGTCCGTGCTGCCGCAGTCGACGACGACAATCTCGTCAGCCACCTGACGCGCCGCGGCAAGCGTGCGCGGAAGGAGCACTTCCTCGTTGTACGTGATGATGTAGACAGAAAGCTGAATAGCCACGCGTCCGCCCCCAATACAAAAAAACGAATGAGATATGATGAAACGATTATACCGCACATCGCGCCGCCGGGCATACGTGTCTTCAAATATTAAAAAGCGACGGACTCCTCAATGGAAGCCCGCCGCTTGGTGTTAACCGTTAGGACAGTTGCTGTATTAAATTCAATTAGAACTTCAGGTGCGTACGGAAGCGGATGATGTTGTCGTCTTCGTAGACGTTGTCGTAGTCCTGATCAGCATAAGCAAGCTCGAAGCTGAGGGCGGGCGTGTACTGATACTTCACGCCAAGTCCCCACTCTTTGCCGTCGTAGCCGTTGGCAACGCCGTCTTCAGCGCGGACGTAGCGGACCCAGGTGCTCCACTTATCGGTCCACTTCTGACCGGCTTTGACGAACAGGACTTTGACATCGTTGTCGCCGATGGCGCCGGTCAGCTTATCCTGAGCGGCGAACTCATCGTAGGGCTGGTTCATGACTTCGAAGCCAGCTTCAAAGTTGTCGTACTCGACCCACAGGCTGGTGAACTTGAGGACGTCCTGTTTGACGTCGAGGATCGCGCGCCACACTGCGGGATCATCAGGATAGCCAGCGGGGACATCGTCAAGCTTCTGGATGCCGTAGCTTCCCTTCAGCTCGACGCCGGGGACAAACTTGAATCCGCCTGCGACCCAGTAGGTGTCCTTGGAGGTGTAGACGCCGTCAGCGGTGTCGTCCCAGATGGCGTTGAGGCTCAGCCAGAACTTCTCGTTGAAGTTGAGCTTGGCGCGGGCACCCCACTGGTCGCCGTTCTTGTTGCCGAAAACGGCGAACTCGCCCATAGCGGCTTTGTAGCGGAGCTCATAGCCCTTGACGGTGAAGTCGGTGTAGATGCTGTCCCAGTCGGTGTACATGCCGTCTTCGCCGTCCCAGTCGTTCAGGAACATACCGGCGGTCAGGGTCATGTTGTCGACGAGGAAGTCCTTGACGGTCAGATAGTAGCGGTCAAAAGCCATGTCGGCGCTGTTGCGGAAGTTGCGGTAGGATCCGCCGAGGTTGCCGAT
>JAXEJY010000293.1:0-1382 GCA_034101315.1 Pyramidobacter sp. | reverse complement strand
GGTGTCCGATAAGCCCATGGAGGAATACCTCCCGCTCTTTGCCGGCCGCAAAGGCGAACAGATCGCCGCCTTCGATATGAAATTCGTGGAAAAGGTAGGCCTCGTCAAGTTCGACTTCCTCGGCCTGCGCACCATGACGGTTATTTCCAATGCGGTGAAAAATATCGTTATGCAGGGCAAGAAAGCTCCCGATATGGAAAACCTGCCCACAGACGATCAGAACGTCTACGATCTGCTCTCCAAAGGCGACACCGACGGCGTTTTCCAGCTGGAAAGCACCGGCATGCGCAAATATCTGCGCATGCTCAAGCCCTCCGGCTTTGAAGACCTTGTGGCAATGCTCGCCCTCTACCGCCCGGGCCCCTTGAACTCCGGCATGGTGGATGAATTCATCAAGCGAAAGCACGGGGAAATCGAAGTTTCCTACCCTCTGCCAGAACTGGAAGATTGCCTGAAAGACACCTACGGCGTTATCGTCTATCAGGAACAGGTCATGCAGATTGCCCAGATTACCGCCAAGTACACGCTGGGCGGCGCCGACCTTCTGCGCCGGGCCATGGGCAAGAAGAAGGCCGAGGAAATGGCCAAGCAGCGCGATATCTTCCTGAAAGGAGCCTCGGAACGCGGCGTTCCCAAGGAAAAAGCCAATGAAATTTTCGACCTCATGGAAAAATTTGCGGAATACGGCTTCAACAAGGCCCATTCCGCGGCGTATGCCTATATCACCTACGCCACAGCCTATCTGAAATATTATTTCAAGGTCGAGTTCATGGCGGCCCTGCTTTCGTCGGAAATCGGCAACCAGGATAAGATACTCAATTATATTGCAGCCTGCCGCGATATGAATATCGATGTGCAGCCCCCCAACGTGCAGATAAGCCTCCGCACCTTCACGCCCAGCAAAAACGCCATTGTCTATGGCCTTGGCGGCGTGAAGAACGTGGGAGACGAAGCCATCAACGAAATCGTGCGGGCCAGGCAGGAAGAAGGCGAATACAAATCCCTGCTCGATCTGTGCACGAGAGTCAATCTCCGCAAAGTAACAAAGCGCGTGATCGAAAGCCTCATCAAAGGAGGTGCCTGCGACTGCTTCGGCGTCAGCCGCGCAGCCATGCTGGCCAGCCTCGATACCGTAGTAGCCAGGGCACAGAAAAAGCAGAAGGAAAAGACTTCGGCGCAAATATCGCTGCTTTCCTTCGCCCCTTCCACCGAATCCGTTTCCCTGCCGGGCATAGGATTCAAGTGCGAGGAAATGGAAATCCCCGAGTGGGACGATGAACAGAAGCTTGCCTTTGAAAAAGACTCCCTTGGCTTCTATCTTACCAGCCACCCCCTGCAGCCTTACCGAAGAGATATGCAGAGGCTGGGGCTTCAAACGCTGG
>JAXEJY010000292.1:0-1333 GCA_034101315.1 Pyramidobacter sp. | reverse complement strand
CTCTGTGTTTGGCCCGGCAATTCTTTTTATCTTCTCAAAATCAGGCCCGTCGCCGATGACGACGAGCTTTTTATCGGGCATTTTTGAAAACGCTTCGACAATGACGTCCATCTTCTTGTACGGAACCATGCGGGACGCGGTCACGTAATAATCCTGTTTGTCCGAGCAGAGCGCAAACGCTTCCACGTCGACGGGCGGATAGATAACCTCCGCTTCGCGGCGGTAGCACTTCCATATTCTCTTGGCAATGAAGCGCGAATTGGCGATGAAATAATCGACGCCGTTGCTCGTGCGGCAATCCCACAGGCGCATATAGTGCAATATCGCCTTCGCAATCTTGCCCTTAAAGCCCTTATTCAGTCCCGATTCACGCAGATACTGGTGCTGCATGTCCCACGCGTAGCGGATGGGCGAATGCACATAGGAGATGTGAATTTGATTCGGCCCTGCCAAAACACCCTTCGCGGCGCAGTGACTGCTGCTGATGATGAGATCGTACGCGGACACATCCAGCTGCTCAATCGCCAAGGGCATAAAGGGCAGATAGCTGCGGTATTTGGTCTTCGCCTTGGGCAGATTTTGGATAAAGCTCGTCGTGACATTTTTATCCTTGATAAAGCCTCTCATGCCCGGCTCGATAAAATCGACGAGCGCAAAAAGATCGGCATCAGGAAACACGTCAAGCATCTGTTCCAGCACCTTTTCCGCGCCGGCATACGTAACAAGCCAGTCACAAACAATTGCAATGCGCATTCTTTTTTACTTCTCCTGCCTGCCGTATTCGTCGTCAAACCGGACGATATCGTCTTCGTCGACGTATTTCCCGTTCTGAACTTCTATGATGCTCAGCGGAATTTTCCCCGGATTTTCCAGCCTGTGCTTTGCGCCGATGGGAATGTATGTGCTCTCGTTCTCCCGTAAAACGCTGACCGCGCCGTTCAGCGTAACCTTTCCTGTTCCACTGATGACCGTCCAGTGCTCGCTCCTGTGATAGTGCATCTGCAGACTGAGCTTGGCGCCGGGGTCGACGGTGATTCTCTTCACCTTATATCCGTCGCCCTTTGCCAGAACGGTATAGCTGCCCCACGGGCGGTGCATGGTGACGTTTTCGTCAGCCTCCTTGCGCCCCTGCGCTTTGAGCGAGGCGACAATTTTCTTGACGTCCTGACTTCTGCCCCGTTTCGCGAGGAGGAGCGCGTCGGGCGTGTCGACGACGACAAGATCGCTGACGCCTATTGCGCTGATGAAGCGGCTGCTGCCGAGGATCAGCGTGTTTTTGCAGTCCTGGGCGATGACGTCGCCGTCAAAGGCGCAGCCAGCCCCCCCCCCCCCC
>JAXEJY010000291.1:0-1274 GCA_034101315.1 Pyramidobacter sp. | reverse complement strand
CCCAGCGCCGCCGCGCGCGTGTATCGCGGCGTTCTTTTATTCTGTGCCACTTGGAGTTCTCTTTTCAAACAATTTGTTGGGGTTTCAGACTTTTGAAATTGTCTCTGCACAATGAATGTCCGTTATCGTCTGTAGGGCTGAAAACGGGCATAATCTTTATTCTTCGGGTACTCTGTGCCCTTCGGGTACTCTGTGCCCTTCGGGTACTCTGTGCCCTTCGGGTACTCCAAACTTATATTTACCCTTTCCAAAACCGCTTACAGATTCAATTAAGCCGGCGTTTTTCAATTTGGTAATAAGGTTGCCTGCGGCAGTTACAGAATCCTTTGTAATAGCAGCCACATAAGAACGTCCAAAAATTCCGTCAATGCCAGTACTCTTGAAAACAGCTTTTGCCTTGTCAATCGCAACCGGACTTGCGATGAGTCTCTCAATCGCAACTTCAATCGCAACTTCAATCGCAACATTGCGTGCGTTTGCATCGACGCTGTAATTCAAATTATACAGCGTTACTTGAAACGAACTGGCATCGGAGTAGAACTTCGGCTCAAATTCTTCGCGGTAATTATGAGCTGCATAGTACGATTCAGTAATTTTTTTAAAACCGCTGCCCTGACGTTCCATATATCCCAAACGACCAAAAATGTCTGCAAGGACGGGATTACGTCGTGTGGAGGACACATTGGAAATATCTCTTTCCTGTATTCTTGTTCCGTCTGCCATGCCGCCGGGTGAATGGATTGTAAGACGGTCATCATAAATATCAATATGAACTTCGCTGCCAAGCACCGTATAATCACGGTGGATCAACGCATTGACAAGTGCTTCAAAAACGCTTCGTTCACAGTAGTCGGGCATTTCAATACGGGAGTTGGCAGTTTTCTTCCATCTGGTTTTCATGTTCCTTTTTACAAAACCGACCCCCTCATTGAGCAGAATAATCAAGCTGCCGGAATACTCTGCGCTGTCGAGTGCATCAACGATACCGCCGCTTTTATCGAGTCCGTTCCAGCGGGTGCAGAACAAACGGGAGTGACGAACTGGCGATTGGTCTGCCAACAATGCTCCCGCATAAGTCAGTCTGCCGTTTGCACTACGCATTTCAAAGGATTCAAACAGCTTGTCGTCCATGCTGTTGCCAGTCCAAGTTTTATACTGTTCACGCATTTTGGAAAAAGCATAATCCTTGAAATCGTATTCTGAAATCAGTGTGTCATAGGTACGGTTCATCCCTTTGAGCAGCAGCTGATTCAGCACATAATTGGGAGCAATTA
>JAXEJY010000290.1:0-1209 GCA_034101315.1 Pyramidobacter sp. | reverse complement strand
AATCCTCTCACCCCGACCAGTATTGAACAGTTTTAAAAAATCTGCGTTACGTTGAGTCCTGTCTCTGACAGGACTCTTTTCTTGTTTTTACGGCACTGCCGCTGATGAATGAAAATGAAAAAATTTCTGCTTCAGCGTCCCGCAGCCTTATTGACTAATTTTGACTAATAGAGTACAATACGTTCAAAGGAGTGAAAGAGATGGAAAAGCAGCAAAAAGATAAAATTGTGGCAGTCAACCGCAAGGCGCGCCACGATTATTTCATCATCGACACTCTTGAGTGCGGAATTGTCCTCACAGGAACAGAAATAAAATCTGTACGCGACTGCAAAGTCAACCTGAAAGACGGCTATGCTAAAATAGAAAAAGGCGAGCTGTGGCTCATCAACGTCCACATTTCGCCCTACGAAAAAGCAAGCTGGTATCAGCACGACCCGCGGCAAAACAGAAAACTGCTGCTGCATCGTTCAGAGCTTCGAAAACTGAGCTCCAAGATAAAAGAGAAAGGCTTTACGCTTGTGCCGCTTTCGATGTACCTAAAAGGCGGACGCCTTGCGAAAGTCGCATTAGCCCTCGTGCAGGGCAAAGACGCGCACGACCGAAGAGACGCGATAAAAGAGCGCGACGCAAAGCGCGCCATCGCGCGTGAAATCCGCAACCGCGCACACGACTAAGAAGTAAGCATAAAAAGGTGTCGTTCCTTATTATTTTACGGGGGCGATCGGTTTCGACTGGTATGGCGGAAGTCTGGAAGCAGGCCGAGCGACGAGCGTAACTCGTCACAAAAAAGAAACGACAACAATTACGCACTGGCTGCTTAATTAAGCAACCGCCCAAGCGAGATGGAGCGCTCGCAGTATCGTAAGGGCCAATCAGAGCGGGCAGCGTAAAGGCATTGAGACGTATAAAGACAGACAGCTGTTTTGCTGATTACAGCTCTGTCTTTGCGAACAAAAGAAATCAGCTAAGCCTGTAGCCGTCCATTCATACACGTCATGTCAGGACCGGAGTTCGATTCTCCGCGCCTCCACCATTTGAACACGTCAACAGCTGACATCTGTAGAAAAGTGTCGCCCCCCGATCCTATCGGGGATTTTTTATTGATTTGATAGACGGAAATCTTCTTATAAGCCCGCGCAAGTGTTTATAAAACCTCGCGAAAATGGCTTAAAATCAAGGTTTTCTGCATATCGTCATTTATCTTGCCAT
>JAXEJY010000289.1:0-3688 GCA_034101315.1 Pyramidobacter sp. | reverse complement strand
AGTGCCTTCGGGCAGCTTGCGCCCGGGACGCACAAGAGCTTCCCAGACTTTTTCGCCCTCGTCCTCAGCGCGGAGCAAGAGAACCTCCACCTGCGCGCTGCCGCGCAGTTTCCGCCCGGCAAGACGCGCCGCCATGACGCGCGTGTCGTTGCGCACGAGGACATCGCCCGGCTTCAGCCACTGAAGAATGTCGCAGAATTTCTGGTGAAACAGCGCCCCGTCAGAGCGTCTGACGCCCAAAAGACGGCACTGATCGCGCTGCGGCGCCGGGCTCTGAGCGATGAGCTCCGGCGGAAGGTCATAATCGTATGTTTTAATGTCAAAAAAATCCGGCATAACCGCACTCCCATAGTTTTTACTTCAACAGGTGATTGTTATCTTTTCTGAATTTTCGTCCCGGGGAAATAGAACTGCAAAATTTGAACAGCCGACCAGCCGTTTTCAGCCATCGCCTTAGCTCCCCACTGGGACAGACCGATTCCGTGCCCCCAGCCTCTGCCGTACAGCGTCAGCTTTCCGCCTTCCAGTTTGCCCGTCCCCGATCCGGCAGCGGACAGGGAGGGACGCGGCGGAGCTGAAGACAGCTGCGGCGCAGTGTTTTCCGCGTTCTGTCCCAGCGCTTTTTTCAGGTAATGCATGCGGCGTTCCGGGTACATGAGCATATCGACGCGGTCAGCTGCGGAAAAGCGCTTCTGGTGAATCAGCGACTCGAGCAGAGCATCCTGCTCCGGCGTAAGAGGCGTCGTGTCGTACTCCGTCTTCGCAGAATACGAGTTTCTCGTCTGAGGCGCGGAACGTCTGGAAGACGGAGCAGACGACAGAGGAGAAAAATCAAAAAAAGTGCTCGGCACGTTCTTCGTGCCGACGAGCGTTCTAAAAGCGGCGCTGCTCATCACAGAAGATCCGCTTGTGCCCGTAAATTTCAGGCTGACGGCGCGTCCTGCGCTGTCGCGCTTGACAATTGACACGCTGCGCACTGTCCCGACGCTCAGCCCCTTGCGCGTCAGGGCTTTTCGTATCTCCGCCTCTGTCAGAACAGTCTGCCAGTTTGACTTCGGCGACTGTGACGGAAACGGCTCGCGCCTGACGGTCAGATACGGAATAGAGCCGCCCCAGACGTCGCGGACATCGGCAGTGGCGCCTCCGCTGTCAGAGCAGAAATACGTCTGAGCCAGCTTTCCGCCGTATGTGACAACCTGTCCGCGCGTCTGGCTGATAGCGGTGTCAGTTCTCGTATTGCTCACCGCCGTTCCTCTGTAGATCTGGCAGTGATCTGTCGGACACACGTCAAAGCCCGCGCTGTTGTGGCGTCCAAGCTGCTTCAGGGCAAACGTTCGTGAAATCACCGCCTGCGCCTTCAGGACTTCGAGATGCCATTTGGGATTGACTTCAAAGCCAAGGACGCCGCGCAGATATTTTTCGACGTCAAGGCTGTTGACCGCCGTGACACGTCCGCCGCGCGCCGTGAGGCGAAAATCTCCTTCATACGGGCGTCCGTCGCAGACAAGCGGCTGACGCGAGCTCAGCGTCACCGGCGAGGCGTAGTTTTTCCCTTTGATGCGCACGGAGCCGTTGTGCGCCTGGACGGTAAACGTTCCGGATACCGAGACGCTTCTTCCGCGAGCGTCTTTTATGCGCGCGCTGCCTTTAAACGTCACAGCTGGCTTATCGACAGCGACGCCGACTCTGATCAGCGCAGCTGACGCCGCAGTGCAGCAAAGAACCGCCGACAGGACTGCAGCGATGAAAAGCCTACAGAAGCTCCATCTGTTCCGGCTCTGTTTGGGGCGGGGTTTTTCCAAGGTAGTTATACGCATTCTCTGTAGCCCTCCGTCCTCGCGGTGTGCGTTCAATCATGCCTTTCTGGATAAGATAAGGCTCATAGATGTCTTCAATGGTCTGAGGCTCTTCGTTCAGCGCTGCGGCGAGTGTGGAAAGTCCGACGGGGCCGCCGCCGAACAGGACGACGATCGCCTCTAAAATTCTCCTGTCGCCGTCGTCAAGCCCCAGAGAGTCAAGTCCGAGCAGGTTCATCGCCCGCACGGCAAGCTCTGCCTCTACAGCCGGCACGCCGGCGACTTCGGCAAAATCTCGAACGCGGCGAAGAAGCCTCAGAGCAATTCGCGGCGTGACGCGCGATCTGTCGGCGATGGCAAGGCACGCTTGAGGAGTTACTGTCATGTTCATTACGCCAGCGCCCCGCTGAAGGATGACGCACAGCTCTTCGGGCGTGTAGAGACGCAGCTGCTCCACGATGCCGAATCGGGCGCGCAGAGGCGAACTGAGCAGACCAAGCCTTGTTGTCGCGCCGACAAGGGTGAAATGAGGCAGATTGAGACAGATGCTCCGCGCCAAAGGCCCTTTGCCGACGATGATGTGAAGGGTAAAGTCCTCCATCGCTGAGTAGAGCACTTCTTCAATCGTCGTCGACATTCTGTGAATTTCGTCGATGAACAGAACGTCGTGATCCTGCAAATTGGACAGAATCGCCGCCAGGTCGCCGGGTTTTTCAAGCGCCGGTCCCGTCGTCACGCGGAGCTCGCTGTTCATCTCATGGGCAATAATTCCGGCAAGCGTCGTCTTTCCAAGACCTGGAGGTCCGTAAAACAGAATATGGTCAAGCGACTCCTCGCGTTTTTTTGCCGCCTGAATGTAGACTTCAAGTTTTGACTTAATTTCGCTCTGTCCGTTAAAGTCCGTCAGCTGAAGAGGGCGCAGACTTTTTTCTTCGTCAAGCGGAGGAAGGTCAAATCCGCGCTTTATTTCGTCTGTGTTCACGCAGGATCACCTCATTTTTTCAGCTGAAGCAGACGGAGACAGCTCATGATGGCGTCGCTTTCGTTCAGATTGCTGCCCTGCTCTGTCTCCACCGTTTTATAGGCGCGGTGCGCTGAAGCGCGGTCAAAGCCGAGCGCCTCAAGCGCATCGAGAACACCCGACGCCGTGTCATTGCTGTGCGAAGGACTTGTGACGCTCTGAAGGTCTTCAAAGCCTTTTTTATGAATTCTATCGGCAAGCTCAAAACAGATGCGCTCTGCCGTTTTCTTTCCAATTCCGGGAACTGCTGTCAGCATCCTGCTGTCGTTATTCGCGACGGCGGACACCATTTCGGCGGGGCTCAAGTGCTGCAGAATCGACATGGCAACTTTGCCGCCGACGCCCTTGACGAGAAGGAGCATTTTAAAGGCGCTGCGCTCAATCTCTTCGGCAAATCCGAATAGGGACAGACCGGCGTCGCTCACCTGCAACGCTGTCAGCAGAAACACCGGCTCGTCCGCGCGGCACATCTGCGCCGCTTTTCCTGAGAGGACAACCTCAATGCCAAAGCCGTTGCAGTCGACGACGGCAGTGTAATCTGATTTCTGAATAACTGTGCCTCTGATGCTGGCGAGCATGGCTATCGCCTCCCATACTGATATTGAGGGCTCTGGATAATAGAAAGTCCTGCCAGAGCGATTGCAAGCGCATCGGCTGTATCGTCCGGTCTGGGCACTTCTGAAAGCCTCAGAAGGCGCTGAACCATGAGCTGCACTTGTTTTTTCTCAGCCTTCCCGTCTCCGCAGACGGTCATCTTCACCTCCGAGGGCTTCGGTTCGACGATCGGAAGGTTGTACTGGGCGCCAAGGAGAAGCATGACGCCGCGCGCCTGCCATACTGCTTCGGCAGTCGTCCTGTTCTGACCGAAATA
>JAXEJY010000288.1:0-7869 GCA_034101315.1 Pyramidobacter sp. | reverse complement strand
AGATTGCCCGGCTTGAAAAGCTCCGCGCCGGGCGAGATCCCGAAAAAGTCCGGCAGTGCCTTGACGCCGTCACCAAATCGATGGAGACGGGCGACGGCAATCTTCTGGAGCTGGCTGTCGAAGCGGCGCGCGCCCGCGCGTCTCTTGGAGAGATTTCCTACGCGATTGAAAAGGTCTGCGGACGCCACAAAGCCGTCATACGCTCAATTTCAGGAGTCTACAGCAGCGAGTTCGCCGACGACGAAGTCATTGAAGAGGTGCGCCGCATGACGGACGACTTTGAAAAACGCGTAGGACGCCGTCCGCGAATCATGATCGCCAAAATGGGACAGGACGGACACGACCGCGGCGCAAAAGTTGTGGCAACCGCCTATGCCGACATGGGATTTGACGTTGACGTCGGACCTCTGTTCCAGACGCCTGAAGAGACAGCTCAGGACGCCGTTGACAACGACGTTCACATCGTGGGCATGAGTTCTCTCGCCGCCGGACATAAAACTCTTCTGCCGCAGCTCGTCGAAGAGTTAAAACGCCGAGGGCGCGGCGACATCATGGTCGTCGCCGGAGGCGTTATCCCCGCTCAGGACTATCAGTTCCTCTACGACCACGGCGCCGCCTGCATTTTCGGGCCCGGCACAGTCATTCCGGCGGCAGCCCGTGAAATGCTCACCGTCCTGAATAAGCGCCTTGCAGAAGCTGAAGCAAATGAGCAATAACGCCGACCTGCCGACGTACAAACCTGACTGGCAGCCGAAAAACGCCGGGAGCGAGTACGCCTGCTTTGTCATGAACGGCGTAGAGGGCACGGGAGCGCCGTCGGCAGCTTCCGCCCAGCCGCGCCGCGCCAAGCTGTCAACTGACGATTACATTGAGGGCATTACCGGCGGCGACAGAATGATTCTTGCGCGCGCCATTACTCTGATTGAGAGCAATGCTCCAAAGCATTTTGAAGCGGGACAGGAACTGATTCAAAGGATTCTCCCCTACACGGGAAAATCCATGCGCATGGGCATTACCGGAGTTCCTGGCGCCGGAAAAAGCACGTTTATCGAAGCGCTTGGAACATGGCTGTGCAGTCAGGGACACAAAGTAGCCGTCCTTGCCGTCGATCCCAGCAGCACAGTGACAAAGGGCAGCATCCTGGGCGATAAAACGCGCATGGAGCAGCTGGCGCGCAATCCGAACGCGTTTATCCGTCCTTCTCCGTCAGGAGGAACGCTGGGCGGCGTCAGCCGCAAGAGCCGCGAAACGCTGCTTCTCGTTGAAGCCGCCGGCTACGACGTCGTGCTCGTGGAGACTGTCGGCGTCGGTCAGAGCGAGACGACCGTCCGCAGCATGGTTGACTATTTTCTGCTCATCGCGCTGACGGGAGCCGGCGACGATCTTCAGGGCATTAAGAAGGGCATCATGGAGCTTGCCGACTCCATTCTCGTCAACAAAGCCGACGGCGACAACAAACTGCGCGCGCAGACAGCCCGCGCTGACTTTGATCAGATGCTTCACTACTTGAGACCTGCCACCGAAGGATGGACCAGCCGCGCTTACACCTGCTCATCGCTGACCGGCGAAGGAATTCCGGAGATGTGGAGCGTCGCGGAGAGCTTTTTTCACACCGTAAAAGCATCGGGCGTTTTTGAAAAAAGGCGTCAGGAGCAGACGCTCGGCTGGGTCGGCTCGATGGCGGACGAATATCTGAAAATGTACGCCGAACGCAATGAAAAGCTCGCCGAAATCCGACGGCGCATTGAATCCGACGTCGTGCGGGGAAACCTATCTCCCACGCTTGCCGCCAAACAAATTATCGACGCCATGGAGCGGATTCTGTTTCGCGGCACTGCCTAAACGGACGCGGTTTACCCGAGAAAAATGGAGGTTTTTTTATCCGTGCTTATCCGCTACATCCGCAAGCGCGACGGAAGCGAAGCGCTTTTTGACCGATCCAAAATAGCAGAAGCCGTCAAAAAGGCGGCGCGCGCAGCCGGCTCTCCCGACCCTCACGGCGAGGGGGAAATGGTCGCGCACCAGGCAGAAGAGTACTTGAACATACTCTTTGACCACGACGGAATGCCTTCTGTCGAGCAGATTCAGGATCTCGTTGAACGTATTCTCATCGAGAGAGGCTGCGCCGCCACGGCAAAGGCATACATTCTGTACCGTCAGCAGCACGCGCGTCTGCGCAGCACAAAAGAGCTCCTGAGCAACGCGGCGGACATCGTCAACCGATATCTCAGCCGAATTGACTGGAAAGTCAGCGAAAACAGCAACATGAGCTACTCTCTTCAGGGGCTGAACAACTATATCGCGTCGGAAATTACCGGTCAGTACTGGCTTGATGAGATTTATCCGCCCAAAATCAAAGAGCTTCATCTCAGCGGCGATTTCCACATTCACGACCTCAGCAACCTGTCCGTCTACTGCTGCGGCTGGGATCTTCCCGATCTGCTGAGAACGGGCTTCGGCGGCGTTCAGACCAAAATTGCCGCGCGTCCGCCGCGTCATTTCAGAAGCGCGCTGGGGCAAATTGTCAACTTCTTCTACACGCTTCAGGGCGAAGCCGCCGGCGCTCAGGCGTTTGCCAGTTTTGACACGTGCCTTGCGCCGTATGCCGCGCATGACGGACTGAACTACGACGAAGTGCGTCAGGCAATTCAGGAATTCGTGTTCAATCTCAACGTCCCCACGCGCGTCGGCTTCCAAACGCCGTTCACCAACATCACCATGGATCTGACCGTCAGCAGCCCGTACAAAAACATGCCAGTCCTCATCGCCGGCAAGCCGACGGGAACGACCTACGCGCAGTATCAGCGCGAGATGGATCTCATCAACCGCGCGTTTGCAGAGGTCATGCTTGAAGGAGACGCCCTCGGCAAAGTCTTTCCGTTCCCCATCCCCACGTACAACATCACAAAAGACTTCGACTGGGACAATCCCGTCCTCGAACCCGTGTGGGAAATGACGGCAAAATACGGGATTCCGTATTTCTCCAACTTCATCAACTCCGACATGAGCCCCGACGACGCGCGTTCCATGTGCTGCCGTCTGAGACTGGACAACCGCGAACTTCGGCGGCGCGGCGGCGGGCTGTTCGGCGCGTATCCCATGACCGGCTCAATCGGCGTCGTCACACTCAACATGGCGCGTCTCGGCTTTGAATCAAAAGACATGCCTGACCTGCTCCAGCGTCTCGACACGCTGATGGACGCCGCAAAGGAGAGCCTCGAGATCAAGCGCAAAGTCCTCGAAAAGCTGACAGACGCCAATCTGTATCCGTATTCAAAATTCTATCTGCGGTCAATTAAAGAGTCCTCCGGCGCGTACTGGGACAATCACTTCAACACTATCGGCGTCAACGGCATGAACGAATGTCTCCTGAACCTGACGGGAAATACCATTGCCGAGGAAGAAGGCTCACGGCAGGCTGTCGAAATCCTGACGCACATGAGACAGCGGCTTTCAGATTTTCAGGAGGAGAACGGACACCTGTACAATCTGGAGGCCACGCCGGCGGAAGGCGTCACGTACCGTTTTGCCAAAGCCGACAAAGACCGCTGGGGCGAAAAAATCATCTGCGCCAATCAGCAGAACTGGCTTGAAGGCGCTGAGCCGTACTACACGAACTCGTCTCAGCTGCCCGTGGGATACACGGACGACATCTTTGAGGCGCTGGACCTTCAGGACTCTCTTCAGACTCTGTACACTGGCGGGACAGTGCTTCACGGATTTTTAGGAGAGCGCGCCGACGGCGCAGCCGTCAGGCTTCTCGTCAAAAAAATCGCAGAAAACTACCGTCTTCCCTATTTCACGATTACGCCGACGTTCAGCATCTGCCCCAAACACGGCTACATTCCCGGCGCGCACGAGTTCTGCCCGCTGTGCGACGCCGAAGCAGAGGCGTCCAGCGGCGTTCAGCGATGAGAATCGCAGGCATACAGCGGACAACGCTGATTGACTTTCCCAGGCAGATCGCCTGCACGGTGTTTACGGCGGGCTGCAATCTGCGCTGTCCGTGGTGCCATAACGGATCGATCCTCGGCGCGCTGCCGGAGAACGAACTCATCAGCGAAGAGCGTTTTTTTCAGTTTCTCGACTCGCGGCTTAAAACGCACAGCGGAGTTGTCATTTCCGGCGGCGAACCCACGCTTCAGCCGGACCTCATCCCGTTTGTCATCAAAATCCGCGCGCGAGGGCTCGCCGTCAAGCTGGACACAAACGGAACCCGTCCCGACGTGCTTGAAGAGCTTTTTGCCAAAAGCCTGATCGACTACGTCGCCATGGACGTTAAAGCCGCGCCGCAGGATTACGGCGCCGCAGCGGGGCGCGCCGTACCGGCGCAGATACTTGAACGGAGCATTGAGCTGATCCGCGCCGGCGCGCCGCAGTACGAATTCCGCGTCACCCTCGTCCCCGGCATTCATACGCCCCAGCGCACAGCGTCGCTCGGCGCGTTTCTCCAAAGCGGGCCTCTGTACGTTCAGAACTTCCGCCCCGCGCCGGACACGCCGTCAGAACAGTTCAAACACGCGCGCAGTTTTTCCCCTGCCGAACTTGAACAGCTTGCCGATATCCTTCGGGGAAATATGACGGGAACAATTTGCGTAAGAAGTTACTGATTTTCATTGACTATTGTTGAACGACTCCCCCGCTGAAAGGAGGTGCTCCTCATGCAGGAACAGACACACCGCACGCGCTGCGAAGTCTATTCGCGCGTCGTCGGATTCCTGACGCCCGTTTCCCAGTGGAACAAGGGCAAGAAAGAAGAATTCCGCGATCGCAAGACATTCAGCATCGCCCCTGCGCAGAAGTAATCTTTTATCTGCTCCCCTCCCTGCACGGGCAGACGTCATAGCATGTACCATGACGCCTGCTTTTCATCCGGCAGAAAATCAAAGGCGAAAGAGACCGAGCGCAGGTCTCTTTCGCCTTTTTATTCAGATTGAACATTCCGTTTTATAAGGTTAATCAGCGGAATCCGTAACAGTTTTTTATAATATTTTGTTCTTGTATTTATTCCTATTTAAGCTATAATCTGACAGAAGAAGTCGTACAACGACTTCTGCGCATTGGATTTACTGCACTGGAGTGAACAGAGAGAATGAGCGAACACGCGCTGAACACCACATCTGAACCGAAGCCCGTCGCCGAGGTGCGCGGACTGAAAAAGTCGTTCGGCAGAGTCGAAGCTCTGCGCGGCGTCAGTCTGAAGATTTTCGCGGGAGAAGTGCTCGCCATCGTCGGCGACAACGGATCGGGCAAGAGCACGCTCATCAGCATGATCTCCGGCGCTCAGCCGCCGGACGAGGGAACTGTTCTCGTCGACGGCGTTCCGTACAGCCGCCTGACGGCGGCTCAGGCTCTGTCAGCCGGAATCTCCGCCGTGTATCAGGATCTTTCGCTGGACAACTTCCGCGATGCCGCCGCCAATATCTTCCTCGGCAACGAGCTGACGCGCTGGGGATTTTTCCTCGACAGGTCAAAAATGCGGAGCATTTGCCGTCAGCTCTTAGGAGAACTGGACATCAGCATTCCCGATATCACGCGCCCGGTCGGCGAGTATTCCGGCGGGCAGAGACAGGCGGTTGCCGTCGCGCGCGCCGTGCTTCACGGACGCAGGCTTGTCATCTTCGACGAGCCGACTGCGGCAATGGGCGTGCGCGAGTCCGCAGCCGTCCTCAAGCTCATCCGCCAGCTGGCGCGCCGCGGCATGGCAGTCGTCATCATCTGCCACAATCTGCACCAAGTTTTCGACATCGCCGACAGAGTCTGCGTCATGCGCCGCGGTAAAATCATCACGTCGCTGTGCGCGTGCGACACGACGCTGAACGACGTCCAGCAAATCATCATGGACGCCGACTCCATCGACTGACGGGAGCAAAACGATGAAAAAACCGCACATTCCCGAACAGGCATTTCAGCAGGTTCTTCTTCTCGGCGTTCTGGCGTTTCTCATCGCCGCGCTGGCGCTCAGCTCCGAGTTTTTCCTCACGTGGAGAAACTGGCGCAACATCATGGACCACATGTCAACGCAGATGCTCCTTTCCATCGGCATGACATTCGTCATCGCGTCAGGCGGCATTGATCTGTCCGTCGGCGGCGCGCTCGCCCTTTCCGGAGTCTTGATGGGCATGACGATGAAAGCCGGACTGGCAGCCCTTCCGGCAATTCTGCTGGGGCTGACGGCTGCCGCGCTCATGGGCGCGCTCAACGGATACTGCGTCAGCCGGATCAGCGTGACGCCGTTTATCGTCACCCTCGGCACGGCGTCAGTCTACCGCGGCGCCGCCATCATCCTGACGAAAGGAACTCCCATCTACACCATGCCGCCTGAGTTCACGTGGTGGGGAAAAGGAGGAGGCACGGCGCTGAATCCGCCGATTCTCATCATGCTCTGCGTGCTGTGCGCGGCGTTCGTCATTCTGCGCTCTACGCGCTGGGGACAGTATGCCCTCTCGCTGGGCAGCTGCCCTGAGGCCTTAAAGCGGCTCGGCGTCCGCGTCACCGCCTACAGAACGTCCGTCTACGTCTTTTCAGGGCTGATGGCAGGCTTGAGCGCCCTCATCATCACCGCGCGCCTCAACACCGCCGAGCCGACGGCAGGCGTTCAGATGGAGCTTGACGCCGTCACCGCCGTCGTCATGGGCGGCTCATTCATGCAGGGCGGACGGGCAACCATCACAGGCACCGCCATCGCGTGCGTCCTCCTGGCGGTTATCCGCAACGGTCTGACAATGCTCAACATCAACGCGCATTATCAGCAGTTCATCACGGGAATTCTCCTCCTCGTCTCAGTGGCTGTCACCGAAAAAAGAAGGAGTCTGTCCAATAAAAAACTGAAATCGGGAGAAAAGGGGAAATAAGAATGAAAATGAGAGCTGCAACATGTGTCCTCGCAGCCGTTCTCGCCATGGGAACGCTGTGCGGCGGCGCAATGGCTGAAAACGCCCGCGTCAAGGAAGTTGAGGAGAACCTCTTCAGCCAAATTGGCGAAATGCCCAAGCTGAACGGCGGCGAAAAGCTCGGCGCGCTTGTCATCTCACTGACGAACCCCTACTGGGTCGGCATGAAAGAAGCCTATGAAGCCGCAGCGGCTCAGTACGGCGTCAAAATCGACGTCCTTGCCGCTCCGACTGAGGGCGACAAACAGTCACAGCTTGAAGCGCTTGACGCCATGTCCGTCAAAGACTACAAGGCGATTGTCCTCTCGCCCATCGAGCCGTTCAACCTCGTTCCCGGCATCGTCCGCGCCAATGAAGCCAAGATCCCCGTCATCAACCTCGGCCCCGGCGTCAGCACCGACGCCCTCAAGTCAGCCGGCGGACACCTTGACGGCAGACTGACCGTTGACTTCAGCGAGCAGGGACGCATGGCAGCCCGCGACATGGTCGCCCGCATCGGCAAGGGCAAAGTCGCCATCATCAAGGGAATCGTCGGCGCGGCTCAGAGCGAAGGACGCACTGCCGGCGCAACTGAAGTGTTCAAGGCGGCTGAGGGAATTGAGCTGGTCAGCGTTCAGCCCGGCGAATGGAGCAGCACAAAAGCGTACGCCATCGCTGCCGACCTGGTTCAGGCTCACCCCGACCTCAAGGGAATTTTCTGCTGCAACGACGTCATGGCGCTCGCCGCATCGCGCGCTCTGATTGACGCCGGCGTGAAGAAAAACGTCGTCCTCTACGGCGTCGACTTCATCGAAGAAGCCCGCAAAGCCATTGAAGAAGGCCGCATGGACGGCACCATCGCCTATCCCTGCTCCGCCTACGGCAAAGCCGCCGTCATCATGGCTCTGAAACTGGCGCAGGGCATGGAGCTGAAGAACACCATCTACTCCCCGCTCCACGTCGTCAACGCCGAAAACGTCGCCGAGTTCAAGGGATA
>JAXEJY010000287.1:0-3006 GCA_034101315.1 Pyramidobacter sp. | reverse complement strand
ATCAGCTTTCGCAGGATCGTCCGTCATCGTAAACTGAAAGCCGGGATACACCTCCTGCACGGCGCGGGCGACTTCTTCGTTCGTCACAGCAACGGCGCTTGAGACGTTGTACTCCTGATGCCGGAGCGCTTTTGTGTCCGCCAAAAGAAGCTGAACCATTCCCTCAGCCGTGTCGTCAACGTACGTCCAGTCCCGCTCAATATCGCGTCCCCAGACGGCTACTTTTTTGCCTGCCAGAGCGGCTTGAAGAAGTCCGTACACTGTGCCCATGACCGTGCGCGAGGAGGTCACGCGCTCATACGGCCCGTAAGGCGTCGCGATTCGGGCACAGGCGACTTTCGCGCCGCTGAGGGCAGCAAAGCGCTCCGTCAGAAGCTCGCACGTCCTTTTTGTGATGCTGTACGTCGTCTCAAGGCTCAGAGGTCTGTCCTCAAGCAGAGCGTCGCCGCGCTGAAAGCCCTTTGTGCCGTACAGGCTGAACGAGCTGGCATAGATGTAGTTTTTGACGCCTTCTCGGACAGCGAAGTCAAGCAGATTCAGCGTGCTGTTGACGTTGACAGACGCCATGCGCGTAAACCACGTCAGCTCCGAGTCCGCAGGGGACGTCACGATCGCGGCGTTAATGACGCTGTCGATTCCCAGCCCGCGAAGAGATTCAACGTATGAAACGTCCGTCAGATCGCCTTGAGACAGCATGAGATGAGCGCGCTCTGATTCGTTCAGCTCTGCGGTAAAGGGAGGCAGAGCTGAACGGTACGAGGCGACGACGTCAATTCCTTTTCGCAGCAAATTGAGGCACAGATTGCACCCGATAAATCCGCCGCTGCCGGTTATAAGAACTTTCATCGATCAATTCTCCTGATTGAGATAAAGATAATTCAAAACGGCTCAGCTATTTGAGCAGACTGGGAAGCCACAGCGAAATGCAGGGGAACGCCGTCAGAAGACCGAGCGCGGCGAGCATCGCAATCAGCCACGGGACAATCGCCTTGACGACGTCCTCAAGCGACATCTTCGCAATGCCGCAGGTGACGAACAGGTTGACGCCGAGCGGCGGAGTGATGAAGCCGACAGCAAGGTTGACGACCATGATCATTCCGAAGTGATAGATGTCAAATCCGACTGCCTGCGCGACGGGCCAGAGAATCGGCGCGAGGATGATAATCGCCGCCAGTGTGTCCATGAAGCAGCCCACGAACAAGAGCAGAATGTTGATCAGCCCGATGACGACGACAGGATTGCTCGAATACGACAGAATCCCTTCAGCCAAGCGCACAGGAATCTGCTCAATCGTCAGAATGCGTCCGAATGTCGTCGCCGTTCCCATGACGATCATCGATGTGGCTGTGATCAGCGCGGCGTTGCAGAGCAGAGTGGGGAGATCGCGCCACGTCAGATCCTTGTACACGAACATGCCGACGACAAATCCGTAAATGACGGCGACGGCAGCTGCTTCTGTCGGGGTGAACACGCCTCCGTAAATTCCGCCGAGGACGATGACAGGCACGAGGAGAGACCAGCGGGCTTCGCGCATAATCGCTCTGCGCTCTTCTTTCGTGTAAACTTGCGCGCTGCCGAGGTAGCCGTTCTTTCTGGCAATGGAGTAGGCAAGCCCCATCAAAATGCCGCCGATGAGGAAGCCGGGGAGGAATCCCGCGATGAACATGTTGCTGATTGACGCGCCCGTCGCCACTCCGTAGATGACCATGGGAATGCTGGGAGGAATGACGACGCCGATTGTCCCGGCTGTGGCGATTAAACCGGCGCTGAACTTGCGCGAGTAGCCTTTGTCCAGCATTTCAGGAACGATAATTCCGCCAATTGCCGCAACGGTAGCGGGAGCAGAGCCGGAAATCGCCGCGAAGAACATGCAGGCGGCAATCGCGACAAGAGCAAGGCCGCCGGTGAACTTTCCGAAGAACAGGTTTGCGGCTCTCAGGAGTCGTTTAGAGATTCCGCCTTTGCCCATCAGCTCTCCGGCGAGAATGAAGAACGGCACAGCCATCAGGGGGAAGGAGTCCAGCGTTGTGGTCATGCCTTGGGCAAGATAGCTCAGTTCAAGTCCGCCGTCGTAAAGGATTGTGGACACGACGGCAAGTCCCAGCGCGATGCCGACAGGAACGCTCAAGACAAGGAAAAACAGTAAACTGCCGAAAAGGACGAGAGTAAGCATTGTGAGTTCCCCCTTTTAAGCCGTCTTGGCGCTCAGATTACGGATCTGAAGGACAAGATTCTGGCAGATTCTGAAGATGACCAGACAGAACCCGAACGGCACCGCAGTGTACACATACTGCATCGGAATTCCAATCGCGGGCGATTCCTGCCCAAGCTCAGCGATCATCTCGCGCACGCCCCAGCTTTCCTGAATCATCATCACGGCAAAAACGAGGAAAATGAGGTTGGCAAGGATGCCGAGGTATTTCTGCGCTTTCTTTGGAAGGAGCAAAGCAACGGCGTCAACTTTAATGTGCCGCTGCATTTTCACGCCGTAGCTGATGCCGATGTAGCACATCCACACGAAGCAATAGCGCGTCAGCTCTTCTGACCAGGACAAAGACGCTCTGAAAATGTAGCGCATAAAAACCTGAACTCCAATGACGACAGACATCGCCGCCAGAAGAATTGTGAGAAAAATCCGTTCAAAGTTTTCATCAAGGAAATGCAGCAGTTTCATGAGAGATCTCCTTTCGCCTGAGCTGAAACTTTTAGAAAACGATTTCCTGATTTGTTCAGGCAAAACATCGTTTTTAAGAAAATACGGGTACAGCGTTTTCTGCCGTTGAGCTTTTTACAGCTGTATAAGCAGCCTGTGCTGTACCCGTATGAATGAGCAGTATTGAGCTGACTTTCTGAGATTATTACTCAGCGGTTGCCTTCAGGAACATTTCAGTGATTTCCGCTCCGGCTTTTTCCTTGACCATGTCGCGGACAGGGATCAGCTTCTCGCGGAACTGAGCGTGCTCTTCGGGCGTGAGATCGGCAAACTGAATGCCGAGTTCTTCCATT
>JAXEJY010000286.1:0-7702 GCA_034101315.1 Pyramidobacter sp. | reverse complement strand
GTTTCGATTTATCGCGAAAGTTGAAGACTTTTTCTGCGCGGCGGCGCTCTTGGCAGCGACAGTCCTTCTTTTTGTCAATGTGATTCTGCGCTATGTCTTCAGCGCCAGCACGAGCTGGGCTGAAGAGCTGATTCGCTATCTGATGATCTGGATTACGTTTATCGGCGGCAGTATCTGCGTGCGCCGCGGCGCCCATATCCGCATGGACTTTCTTTTGACATTTATTCCTAAGGGATCTCTTGTGTGGGTGAACCGCGCTGTTTTTCTGGCGGCTGCTGCGTTCTGCGCCGCGCTTTTCTGGTACAGCGCTCAGCTTGTGCAGTTCACGATTGAATTGGAGCAGACTTCGCCTGCGATGAAGCTGCCTATGTGGATTCCGTACATGGCAATGCCTCTGGGGTCAGGGCTGATGGCTGTCCGTTTTGCTCAGATGGCTTTCAGAAAGGAGGCGTGCTGAGATGACGTTTTTCCTGATGGCGCTGCTTCTGGTTCTTCTGTTCGGCAGCATGCCCATTTTCGTGGCGCTGAGCGTCGCTGTGCTTGCCTCCATGCTGATGTTCACCGGCCTTGACCCAATGGTGCTGGCGCAGAGAATGTTCGGCGGGCTCGACAAATTTGCGCTCATGTCAATGCCTTTTTTCATCTTCGCCGCGAACCTCATGGACACGGGCGGACTGTCGGGGCGCATTTTGAAGTGGACTCGGAGCATGGTCGGCGCGCGGCGCGGCGGCCTTGCCTACACGACGCAGTGCACGTGTATGGTGTTCGGCGCGCTGTGCGGATCAAGCCCTGCCACGGTCATCGCCATGGGACGCGTTCTGTATCCTGAGCTCATCCGCGACGGGTATCCCAAGGGCTTTGCTGCGGGGCTCATCACGTCGTCGGGCTCTGTCGCTCTGATTATCCCTCCCAGCGTGACGCTGATTATGTACGCTGCAGCGACGGGCGTTTCCGTCGGCTCGCTGTTCATGGCAGGAATCAGCGCCGGTATCATCTACGGCTTGGCGACGATTGCCTACATCTGGTGTTTTGCCCGTTCGTACGATCTCAAGGTCTCTCAGCCGTCAACGTGGTCTGAAATTGCCAAAAACACGCTTGATGCCGGCTGGTCTCTGATGGTCCCCGTGATCATTCTCGGCGGAATTTACGCCGGGATTTTTACGCCGACGGAAGCCGCGGGCATATCTGCGATTTACGCTCTGTTTGTCGGCGTCGCTGTTTACCGCGAAATTACGCTTGAAAAACTGTACGATGTCTGTCTGCGCTCAGCTGTGACGTGCGCTCAGGTCATGATCTTGGTCGCCGCCGCGCAGAGCTTTGCGTGGTTCTTGACGGTGGCGCGAATTCCGCAGGCCGTCACGTCGGCGATTATCTCCAACATCACGTCGCCGTGGGCGTTTATCGCCATGGTCAACGTGATTCTGCTGGTCGTCGGCATGTTCATGGAAGGAATCGCGGCTATTGTCATTCTGGCGCCGCTGTTTTTCCCGATTGCGACGCAGATGGGAATCGATCCGCTTCACCTTGGAATCATCATGGTTTCAAACCTTGCGCTCGGCAACTTCACGCCGCCTTTCGGGCTGAACCTGTTCGTCGCCAACAGCGTGACGGGGCTTTCAATGTCCGAGATTATCGCGGCGGTGATGAAATTTATCGTTGTGAGCATTATCGCTCTGCTCGTCATTTCCTACATTCCAGCGGTGTCGACGCTTCTGCCGTCGCTCGTCTACGGTCAGTAGGCGGCTGAGCTATGGACGGCTTTAGCAGAGCTCAGGAAATAACGGCGGCTGTCGCTCAGTGCGGAAGAGGGCAGCGGGGCGTCAGCAGGATTGCTCTGACTGAACCGGATATGGAGGCGCGGCGGATTGTCCGCGCTGAAATGGAAAGCCTTGGAATGGACGTCCGCCTCGACGCCTGCGGCAACATGTGGGGAAAGCGCGAGGGGACTGAAGACGGTCCGGGCGTCGTCATCGGATCTCATCTGGACTCTGTGCCGGAGGGCGGCGACTACGACGGTGTTCTGGGCGTTGCCGCAGGGCTTGGCGTCGTTCGCGACATCATCATGTCTAATTCGACGCACAGACGTTCTCTGTCGGTTGCCGTTTTTACGGCGGAGGAGTCGAGCCGTTTTTCTCTGGCGTGCATCGGCAGCAAGGCGGCGACGGGAAATCTGACGCTTGCGGACACGCTGCGCTTCAAAGACAGAGAAGGCGTGACGCTTCTGAACGCCATACGGAGCGCTGGCGGCTGCCCTGAACGAATTCCGCGCGACCGGATTGCGCCCGTTTCGTATGAAGCGTACTTTGAACTGCACATTGAACAGGGACCCGTGCTTGACTGGAGCGGCGAGGACGTCGGAATCGTCGACGCAATTGCCGCGCCGACTCGATTTGCTCTCGAGCTGAACGGGACGGCGGCGCATTCCGGCGCGTGTCCCATGAACATGCGGCATGACGCGCTTGCCGCGGCGGCGGCAGTGATTCTCGCCGTGGAGAGCGCCGGACGCGACGAGTCTGAAAACGGATCTGTCGCGACGGTCGGCGTCTGCGAGTGCTCGCCGGGCGTCATGAATGTCGTGCCAGGACGCGCTCTTTTGAAAGTTGACATTCGCGGCGTGCAGAGCGCCAGCATTGCGCGCGTGCGCGATACAGTCCTGAGCAAAACGGCTTCTATCTGCGCGTCGCGCGGCGTTCAGTGGCGCATGATTCCGTATTCAGCCGACGAGCCTGTCGTCATGGACGGGCTTCTGGCGCGGAAACTTGAGCGAATATGCCGCCGCCGCGGAATAAAATACCGCCGCATGTCCAGCGGCGCCGGCCACGATGCCATGTTCATGGCGTCGCTTATTCCCTCGGCGCTGATTTTTGTCCCGTGTGCAGACGGCGTAAGCCACAACCCTGACGAGCGCGTCGACTGGGCAAAAGTTCGCTCCGGTTACGACGTTCTCTTGGAAGCTGTGCGGGATATGGTTGTCTGAGGGACATTGACAGGGGGAGGATTGAACATGAACTCGATTCTGTTTCACAACGTGCGGCTGATTGATCCCGCGCTCGGCATGGATATAACCGGATCTCTTCTGGTCAAGGACGGCGTGATTGCCGCCGTCGGCGCAGAGCTTGAAGCCCCAAACGGCTCTGAAATTGTTGAATGCGGCGGAGCTGTTCTGTGTCCCGGCTTTGTTGATCTGCACGTCCATTTCCGCGATCCGGGACAGACGGCGAAGGAGTCTCTTGAGACGGGCTGTCAGGCTGCCGCAGCCGGCGGATTTACAGCTGTCGTCACGATGGCGAACACAAAGCCTGCCGTTGACACGCCGCAGGCGATCCGCGAGTGTATCGGGCGCGCCGCGGCGCTAGACTGCCGTGTATATCCTGCCGGAAGCGTCACTCTGGGGCTTGCCGGGAAAGAACTGACAGATTTTGAGGGGCTGGCTGCCGCCGGTGCGGTTGCTCTGACCGACGACGGAATGACGGTCGGAGACGGCGCGCTGTTCTACGAGGCGATGGAACGCTCTGTCGCGGTCGGACTGCCCGTCAGCGTCCACTGCGAAGCCCCCGGTTTTGAGGGCGATCGGTCGATGAACCGCGGAGCGATCTCTCAAAAGCTGGGGCTCATCGGTACTCCGGCGCTTGCAGAAGAGCTGATGATTCAGCGCGATCTTCTGTTCGCCGAAAAGTCGGGAGCCCATGTTCACGTTCAGCACCTCAGCACGGCGCGCGGCGTGGAAATGGTCGCCGAGGCGAAGCGCCGCGGCGTCCGCGTGACGGCTGAAGCGACGCCGCACCACATGACGCTCGACGAGTCGGCTGTCTTGGAATGCGGCGCCAACGCCAAGATGAGCCCGCCTCTGAGAACACCTGCCGACGTCGAAGCAGTGCGCGAGGGGCTGATGAGCGGCATTCTCGACGTCATTGCGACAGACCACGCGCCGCACACTCCCGCGGAGAAAGCGTCAGGTCTCGCTCACGCTCCCAACGGCATTATCGGGCTTGAATCTTCGTTTGCCGTCTGCTGCGACGAGCTGTGCCACAAGCACGGTTTTCCCGTTTCCTCGCTCGTTGAACGCATGAGCACGGCGCCGCGGCGGATTTTCAATCTGCCTGCCGTTCGTCTTGAAGCCGGAATGACAGCAGATCTTGTCCTGTTTGACCCGGACAGAGAACGCCTGATTGACGCCTCGCGCTTCAAATCAAAATCCAGAAACTGCCCGTACAGCGGCAAGCGCTTTAAAGGCGCTGTGCTGATGACCCTTTTAGGCGGGAGAATTACGTCAGATCAGAGGGGAAATTTTTAGCGCAACCGATTGCATTATTCTTTTCTCCGCGGTACAATACCCGATAACGGCGAAAAATACGCAGCTGACGCCTTGAAATCGTCTCTAAAAGTCTGCGCGCAGGCGCGGTATTTTTCTCGTGCTGGAAGGAGAGAGAACTGGCATGACATGGAACAGAAGAAATCTGCTCGATCTGGCGGATTGGACGCATGAGGATTTTTCACTGTTTACGGAGTACGCGCTTTCTCTGGCGCCGCGCCTGAACGCAGTGCCGAAAGCCCCTTTAACGTCGCTGTGCGGAAAAACGGTGGCAAATCTTTTCTTTGAGAATTCGACGCGCACCCGCACGTCGTTTGAAGTCGCCGAGCAGATGACCGGCGCGACGCCTCTGAACTGGAGCGTTTCCGGTTCCAGCGTCGCCAAGGGCGAAACTCTGCGCGACACTATTTGGACGCTCTGCTCCATGGGCATTGACGGCATTGTCGTCCGTCATTCGCGCGCCGGTATGCCGTGGTACATTCAGAATCTCGTGCCCGACGTTCCCGTGTTCAACGCGGGCGACGGAGCGCGAAGCCATCCGACTCAGGGACTTCTTGACATCTGCGCGGCATACGCGCGCTTGGGCAGTCTGCGCGGAGCTACGCTCGTCATTATCGGCGACATCCTCTACAGCCGCGTTGCCCGAAGCGATATTCTCGCGTTCCAGGGAATGGGCGCGCGCGTCATCTTGAGCGGGCCGCGGACGCTCATTCCCCGCTATCCCGAGTCGCTCGGCGTTCACTATGAGCCCGACCCGCGCAAGGCAGCGGCTCAGGCGGACATTCTCGGACTTTTGAGAATTCAGACGGAGCGGCAGGCGGAAGGTCTTTTCCCCTCTGTCGCGGAGTATCACAGCATATACGGCGCGCACAGCGAACTGATGGCATGTGCGCCCCGCAGTGCCGTTGTCATGCACCCGGCGCCGATCAACCGCGGCGTAGAAATTGCGTCAGACGTCGCCGACGGTCCGGCAAGCCTGATTCGCGATCAAGTGCGCTGTGGCGTCCTGGCGCGCATGGCTCTGCTCGATATCTGCCTTGGAGGTGAAGCGCGATGAGCGGTTTTCTCGAAATTCGTCCTGCGGGACTTCTTCAGTCTTTGAACTCTGACTCTGATGTGTCTGAAGCCTACGGCATTCCGTCAGCAATCGACCTGTTCAGCCGCTGCGGAGCTTTGAGCGCTCAGCGCACAGCTCAGGAAGGGCGGCGCGGCGGCTGGGGGCTTCTGGCGCTGGCGCCGGAAGGAACGCCCGAGCCGGCTGATGTCAAATCACTGAAAGTCCAGAGAATGCTGGCGCAGACGGGCGGAACAATGCTGTGGCCACTGCCGTCAGCCCTGCGCAGCGACGGACGTCTGGCAGACATCGGCATGATGTGCAGCGCCGGAGAAAAGCTGTTCTGCGTGCCTGACAGATACGAAGACGCTCTGCGTCTGCGCCGGCTGTTTCGCTACGCCTCAAACTTCGACTGCCGCATCGCCGTCATGCCCTCTGAAGCGTCGCTCTGCGACGGCGGTCAGATCAACGAAGGCGCGGCGTCTGACCGTCTCGGCGTGAAGGGGATTCCTGCCGTCGCGGAAGTCATTGGAACTCGGCTCTGCACGGAGCTTGCAGGCGAGTGGCGCGTGCCGCTTCACATCCGCGGCGTCTCGTGCCGCCAGACGCTCGACGTCATCGCCTCAGCGCGAAGCCAGGGCTGCGACGTGACGTGCGATGTTGCGGTTCCCAATCTTATTTTTGACGACAACATCTACGATATGAATCACTTTACTGGCGACCTCAAGCTGTGGCCTGCTGTCCGCACTGCGGATGACCGCGCGGCGCTCTGGGCAGCGGTTGAGAGCGGCGCGGTCAATGCCATTGTCTCGAACAGCTGTCCTCGCAGTGCTGACGCGCTGGCGCTGCCGTTTGAAGAAGTGCCGTTCGGCAGTGAAATTCTTGCGTCTGCAATCCCGACGCTGATGACGTTCTGGGAGCGGGCTGGGCGCCCCTGCTCAGCTGAGCGGCTTCTGTACTGCCTGTCAGTCGGACCGAGGCAGATTCTCGGACGCGAAGTTCCGGGACATACGCTCGTTTTCCGCACGCCGCGCGGCTGGAAGTGTCTGTGCAAGGAGGAACGCGCATGATTCGCGATGTGAACGCCCGCTTGGCGGCGCGCGAGCGCATTTCAGACGGCATTTATCATCTGACGTTTGAATGTCCTGAAATAGCGCAGAGCGCCGCGCCCGGGAATTTTGTCCTGATAAAGACGACTGAGACGACGTCGCCGCTGCTTCGCCGTCCTCTCGGCATCCTTGACGCGTCGCCGGAAAACGGCACGTTTGAAGTTCTTTTCCGCGTCGTCGGCGAGGGGACAGAGCTTCTCGCCTCCGCGTCTGCCGGAACGTGCCTGTCGGTTCGCGGCCCTGTCGGCGGCAGTTTCAGCCCGGCGCAGAATCCGCGCCTGTGGGCTGTCGCCGGCACGCTTGGAATCGTTCCGCTCCTGTTTTTGCGAAGCCGTTGCGGCGGATTTGAGCGTCTGCTGCTGGGCGTTCCAAACGGCACGTGGCGCGAGTTTGCCGCGTGGGTCGCGGAACGCGCGCCTGAAACAGAGCTGTTCAGCGACGACGGATCGATCGGGGCAAAAGGATTCTGCATTGCGGGGCTTGAGGGGCACGATTTAAGCTGCGTTTCGCTCGTTACGTGCGGCCCGAACCCGATGATGAAAGCTCTGTACGCGCTCTACGGCAGTTCATGCGACGACATTCAGGTCAGCCTTGAAAAGAGAATGGGCTGCGGCATGGGCGGCTGTTTCGGCTGTGTCGTCGAGACAAAAACAGGGCGCCGGCGCGTTTGCGTCGACGGTCCCGTATTTCAGGCGCGGGAGGTGGAATGGAATGAACTGCATCTCTGAGCCGCTGCGCTGCGAAGTCGGCGGCGTCAATCTTTCGGCGCCCATCGTCATCGCGTCGGGAATCTGGCCCTATGAAAGCGGAATGTGGAAGAGCGACCTGACGCGCTTCACCGGCGCGATCTGCTCAAAAGCCATTACCGTGGAAAAACGCGCGGGCAACGACGGCATTCGCGTCTGGGAAACGCCCTCAGGAATGCTCAACAGCATTGGACTTCAGAACGAGGGCATTGAGCATTTTATGGACGTCCGTCTGCCTCAGCTGAAGAAGCACGGCGTTCCTGTCCTGCTGAACGTCTCCATGGAGAGCGCGCCGGGGCTTGACTCGATGATGAAACTCATCGCAGAGCACGCCGACATGGTTGACGCCGTTGAGCTGAACGTCTCATGTCCGAACGTCGATCACGGCTGCATGAGCTGGGGCGTCGATCCTGTCCTGACGGCGCAGGCGACAGAGCAGGCCCGTTCTCACTGGGACGGCCCGCTGTGGGTGAAGCTGACG
>JAXEJY010000285.1:0-4405 GCA_034101315.1 Pyramidobacter sp. | reverse complement strand
ATAAAGGCGGCTTCGTCAAAACCTTTTCTGCCCGTCTCATCCGGAGCGATGAGCTTCGCCAGGTTGATTGAGCCGAGGTTGCAGCTGGTGTACGTCGGCAAAGGCTGTTCGCCGCAGGGGTTTGTCGATTCAATCCTGAAGTCGTCAGACAGCTTCAGCAGGTTGTCGTCGTTGGCACGGTCGATGAAGAACACGCCCGGATCGCCGCGGCGCCATGCGTTGGCGCACAGTTTATTCCACAGATCTTCACCTGCCACAGTGCGCACGACCGATCCGTCTGAGCGGGAGTGAAGCGCAAAGGGACGCTTTTCGCGCGCCGCCGCGACAAGGTCGTCGGAGACGCACACAGAGATGTTGAAGTACGACAGTTTACCCTCTTCAACCTTGGCGTCCATGAAGTGCTCAATGTCAGGATGATCGTCAGGCAGCATTCCCATGAGCGCGGCACGGCGTCTGCCGCCCTGAACGACAACAGAGCCCATCGTGTTCCACGTCTCCATGAACGACACGGGGCCGGACGCCTTGCCGCCCGTTCCGCCCTTGATGTCGGCGCCGCGCTCGCGCAGACGACCGAAGTTTCCGCCCACGCCGCCGCCGTATTTGCTGATGACAGCCGCGTCGCGGACCGAGTCGAAAATTCCTTCAATGCTGTCGGGAATGTCGATGACAAAGCAGGCAAAAAGCTGCTGGTTGTCGGTTTTGCTGTCGTACAGACGGCGATAGTCCTCAAGCTCCATCTCATCGGGCGAGCGGTAAATCAGCTCGGCAAGCTCAGGCACGCGCGTCATTCCCGCGCCGGAAGCAAAAAGGCACGGCGAGTTGAAGATGAAGCGCCCCTCGACGAGGTCGGCAAACAGATTTTTTTCAAGACGGCGAATCCACTCAATGTCATCGCTTTTTCTGTACAGACTTTCAGCGCTGCACACAATCCTAGAGACGCGGCGCGCGAACTCCTCAAAACTGCGCTCTTTGCGCAGTCCGCCGACAGAATCGTCCCAGCGCTCTGCAAAGTAACGCTGCTCCAAAAGCCAGAGCGCGTTCTCTGACTGACGGGGAGTCAGCGGATTTTCAAGCAGCGGAAGATCTATCGCCGCCTTAAAACGATCTTTCATTGATTTGTACATGAGCGTTCTCCGTTCATTTTAGAATAAAAAAAGCCTCAGCACAGGACACCCCATACTGAAGCTTATTGTACACCGAAAACGGCGCGTCGTCAAAGACAAAACACAAAATATAGCGCTTGTATTTAAAATAATACACTAGATAGCGCAAAAAACACAATCCTCTGCGCTTCAAATGCGTCCGCAGAGGATTGTAGCAGTTTTTCGGGGAGAGTGCGAAGAAAAAACAGACGCTTCATCACCAAAGTTTTTGCGTAAAGCTTTTACGGCTCTATGGAGACGCCCCCCAGAGAAAACGTGACAGGGACTCGCACCTGCGCCGTGAGGCTCTTGATAAAGCGCCACTGCTTCAGCGCCCGGACAGCCGAAGCATCGAGCGCGGCGTGTCCGCTGCTTTTTTCCACCGTCACGCGCGTGACGGCGCCCGACGCAACAGAAACGATCAGAACAACGCGCCCCTCGTCCCCCTGAATCCGGCTGGCGCGGGGATAGACCGGAGCTCTGCTTTTCAGCACAACAGCGCGGGAGATATCCTGAACAGCTCCTGTCTGACGCCCCGGCAGAGCGCCCGGCGTTCCTGCAGCGCCAGTTGAAACCTTCGCCCCAGATACCGGCTGAGCTGAAGGCGTCGAGGCTGGCTGAGAAACGTTTGCAGACTGCTGCTTGGGCGGCTGTTTTTTCTGCTGCGTTCTCTTCGGCGCAGGCGGCCGCGGTTTTGGGGCTGTGCGTTTCGGTTCCGGCTTTGGATTCGTCTTGGCTTTCGGCGGCTGCGGCTTGGCCTCAGGCAGCGGAGTAGAAGCCGGTTTCGGTTCCGGAGCAGTCAGTTCTTGGGGCGCAGACGCATGCATCTCCGGCAAGCCGCCTGAAGGACTCTGGACAGGCGGAGCGGAGACGAGGCGAAGGACCATCAAGGGGCGCGGTTTTTCCTCAGCGCGCCAGCCAAACGGCTGCGCAAGCAAAAAGACATGAAGTGCCGCGCTCAGCACAAACGCGGCGATATATCTTTTTGTCCGGCAGTCCATCAGCCGCTCCCCCTTTCTGCGCACGTCATGTTTGCGGCATAAAATATAGCACATCTCGCGCCGCGTTTCCATAAAACGCCGCCGTGGAGATTTTACGCATTGCGCATATCGTGCTAAAATACTTTAATAACAAAGACACTTTTATTCCGCAACTCTGTTTGCCGCAGATCATTTGCAAGGAGGAAAAAACGGTATGAGAAAATTGTGTTCGCGCTTCGCACTTCTCTTTTTATTCAGCGTCTCAGTCTTTCTGAGCACCGCTGCATGGGCAGTTCAGCAGACAGCAACTCTGCCTCCAACCGCCCCCGCTGCGCCCGCCCTCATTCCTCAGCCCCCGGCACCGCCTGCTCATGCGCCGATTCCTCAGCCTCCAGCTCCGCCCGCCCCCGTGCCGATTCCTCAGCCTCCGGCGCCGCCCGCCCCCGCGCCCATTCCTCAGCCCAATATTCCTCAGCACAATCTGCCCCCCGCAATCACGCTCAGCGGCACATACTTCGGCACGTTTTCCAACATACCACTTATGTTCTGCTTTGAGGGCAACAGATACGCCGTCTGGTGCAACAATCAGCTCATTGAGCACGGCACGTACATGATCAACGGAATGCAGTTTTACGCCCGCATGAACACCGGTGAGTCTGTCATCAACGTCATCAGATTTTTAACCGCGGACAGAAGCAAAATGCAGATGACTTTTGCGATAAACGGCGAAACGTCATTCTTTCAGAAAATCCAGTAACGCCTCAATAAAAAACAGGGAGAAAGAACGGCAGACATGTCTGCGCGTTCCTTCTCCTTTTTTTTATGTTTGGTTATGCCTGTTCTTCAACGCACGGGCATTCGGCGTCGGTGCTACCGAGGATTTTGCGTGCCATCGCGCAGCCGGCTTCAAAGAGTGCTTTGCGGTCGGCGTCTGTTGCGCTGCTCTTGATCTCGATAATCGGATCGATGAGATCCCAGCAGGGCTGTTTGCCCAGCTCAACCAGCTTTTTCAGCTCAGCGCCCTTGCTCCACGTGTAGCAGCCGCCCAGCGCCAGAACGCGGCCGGAGACTTTGCTGTTTTCAATTTTCTCGACGACGGGGTGCATCGCGGGGAACATGCCGGCGTTGTAGCAGCACGAGAACAGAGCCAGTCCTTTGTAGCGCCAGATGTCGCGGATGACGCAGCTCAGGTCTGCGATGCTGGCGTCGTAGACTTTGACCGTTTTCAGGCCGCAGTGAAGGAGTCCTTCGGCAAAGCACTCTGCCATGTAGGCGGTATGACCGTACATGGAGCCGTAAACGATGACGGCGCCTTTTTCAGTTTCCTGACGGCTGAGGCGGTCATACAGATTGATGACGCGCGCGACGTCGCCGCGGTGAATGGGGCCGTGTGAGGGGCAGATCATCTTGATCGGCAGCGGCGACGCTTTTTTCAGCGCGGACTGAACGTTGCAGCTGAAGCGTCCGACGATTGTCGCATAATAGCGGCGGGTTTCTTCTTCGACGGCGTCCATGTCCAGCTCGTCGTCGAAAATCGCGCCGTCAAGCGCGCCGTAGCTGCCGAAGGCATCGCAGGAGAACAGGATTCCGCTCTTGGTCTCAAACGAAACCATCGTCTCGGGCCAGTGGACCATGGGAATTGCAGCAAACGCAAGGGTGTGCTCGCCCAGGCTGAGCGTGTCGCCGTCCTTGACTTCAACGCACTGCGCGCTCTCGCCGTAGAACTGTGAGATGAACGTCAGCGCCTGTTTGTTGCTGACGATGGTCAGGTTGGGATACACCTGGCGGAGCATTCGGATCGCGCCGGAGTGATCCGGCTCGACGTGGTTGACAATCAGATAGTCGAGAGGACGTCCGCCCAAGATGCTGTTGATGCGCTCAAGATATTCGCCGAAGAACTCGGCCTTGACGCCGTCGATGAGCGCGGTTTTTTCATCGTCGATCAAGTAGGAGTTGTAGGAAACGCCCTTGGGAAGAGTCCACAGGTTTTCAAAAAGATGCGTTGTTCTGTCGTTGACGCCGACCCACCAGATTTTGTCCGCTACAGCAACTGCCTTCATGAATGATAACCTCCATCAGAATTATGACCTCTGCTCCGCAGCCTGCCGGCAGACCGGCTTTCAGAAACAGAAAAACAGAAACGCTTTATCGCGCTTGGGAGAAAAAATCTCCGCACGCATATATTTTCGTTTCCATTGTAACACGTTTTATTCTCAGCGGTCATTTAACTTACGTTCCATGTGAACTGCGGGGCAAAATTATGGAGATTTATTCGTTCAGGTC
>JAXEJY010000284.1:0-3579 GCA_034101315.1 Pyramidobacter sp. | reverse complement strand
TTAGTGTTACAATCACCCATAGAAAGACTCCTCTCTTTTCCCGTATGGTGGTGTTTTGGGTGATGCTATCTTACAGGAAAAAACGGGGTCTTTCTATTTTTTTACGCGACCGCGTTTACACAAAATATTTTACGCTCTCTGGGGTGTTCTCACGGGTGCGCATACTGCTACGCTTCTTTTATGAAGCGATTTGCCAATCACCCTGAACCGTGGGGAGAATTTGTAGATGTAAAGCAATGGGGCGTCATCAAAAATCCGCAAAAGTATGCCGGAAAAGAGTTTTTCATTGGGGCGGTCACAGACCCGTATATGCCCGAAGAAAAAACGTACAGGAAGACACTAACGTTTCTTGAACAGATGCAGGGAGTAAATATCAAAATTACAATTCAGACCAAGTCGGATCTCGTTTTGCGCGATTTGGATTTAATAAAGACTTTTCCCGGGGCGCGGGTGGGCTTCAGCATCAATACGCTTGATGAAGCGTTCAGGAATGATATGGATAAGGCGATTCGCATTGAGCGCAGACTGACTGCGATGCAGAAATTTCATCGCGCGGGCGTCAGAACGACCTGCTTTATTTCACCGATATTTCCCGGCATCACCGACATATCGTCATTATTGACCGCACAAAAAACATATGCAATCTCATTTGGCTGGAAAATCTCAATTTACGGGGAAGCTATAAATCGGCTATTTTGGCATATATCAGACAAAAGTATCCCGCATTACTTCCTCTATATGAGGAAATATATATCGGCGGCAGCAGGGCATATTGGGAACTTCTCGACGGTGAAGTGCGAGATTATACAAAAGCCCGTGGACTCGATCATGTGCGTAATGACGACAGACTGGAAAAGCCGTTCGACGCTCCGCCGATGATCGTTAATTTTTTCTATCATGAGAAAATAAAGAAATCAGCGGAAAGAAGACGCTGATACTGTCTCAGAGCGACATCACCGGCTTCAAGCGTTCAGCTTCATCTCCAGCTTATTTCCGGTGTACAGCCCCACGGACACGACGCCGGCAGGGAGGAAGCCGAGGGCGGCGTACCAGGCGTTCAGCGGTTCATTGTCGCGCGAACAGTCGAGGCGGAGGGCGGACAGGTTTTCGTCCTGCGCTATTGCGGCGGCGCGGCGGACGAGAGCGGCGCCGCCGCCGCGTTCGCGTTCGTCTGACACGAGGTTGTGAATGTAGAGCGCCGGTTTGCCGTCACTCCAGCGGTCGTCCTGTTCTTTCAGCACAGCAGCGGCGGCAACGGTGCGCGTGTCAGCGCGCCTCAGCACCCACAGACGCCGCGCGCGGGCGTGCTCGGCAAAGTACGATTCGGGATAGTATTTCAGATAGTCTGTCGTGTTCCATTGCCTGATTCCGCGGCGGTTCATCCAGTCAATTCGGGCGCAGATGAGCCGGAACACGGCAGGGACGTCGCGGCGTCCTGCCAGCTCTAGGACATAACTGTCAGGCTGCTGCGCTGCCGCTTCGCGCTTCACAATCCGGCTCACTTGAGAAAAATCGTCAAAATACCAGTCTGCCCGCGCGGCGATTTGCTCGCGGTCGGCGTCGGAATAGCGGTCATGCACGGCGGCAACGTCCAGTCCGGCGCGTGCGGCTGCCTCTGCGCCGATGAGAGAATCCTCAAACACGAGGCACTCTTCGGGGCGCGCGCCGCAGTATTTCATCGCCGTGAAAAAAATCTCCGGATCGGGCTTGATTTTCGCCACGTCCTCTCGCGTGTAGATTTTATTGAACAGCTCGTCAAACGGCGCGGCGGCGATAATATTTTGGTTGACTGTCCTGTAGTAGTTGACGCTGCGCCGTCCTGTCGTCGTCGTCAGTACGAGGGTAAAGCCTCGCCCTTTTAGTTCGCGCAGGGCTTCCGGAACGCCTTGCTTGTACGCGACAATCTGCGTCAGATATTTTTCTGACACGGTGTAGCGCAGGGCGATGATCTCCTCTGCCGTCATGGGGACGCTGTAGGCGTCCTTGAGCGCGCGGCAGTATTCCAGATAGGGGTTGGCTGTTCCGGCAAAACGGCGCAGGAGTTCGTCGCGCCGCCGCTGAACGGCAGTCTCGTCTTCGTCCGCGCCGAAATGGGATATGAGTTCTCTGTCAACCTGATTCCACACGCCCACGGAGTCGATGAGCGTGCCGTCAAGATCGAAAAAAAGATATTTTTTGCCGTAGAACATGTTTCTTCCTCCACATGACGATCACATCATTCTGTCTTATGCCGGAGCTCATTCTAACATTGAACGGGCAGCCGCGCTATAAAATTTAGCTCTGCTGCCCAGAGTGGCTGAAATTTGAGGGGAAACTGCTGTACGTGCGGCGAAAAAACTAAAATAGCTTCAAATAAAATTTTAGCCGCGCATTTTTTCATCATAAAAGTGTATAATGACACGACTGAATTCACTAATTCTTTTGTTCTCTCGCAATTCTGCAGCAGAAGAACACGCGCGAAAGGATGTATTATTATGCATTGCACAAACTGGATTCTCTGCGCTCTCGCGTGCGGAGTTTTGGCGGCGGCTCCGAATCTTTCTTGGGCTTATCCGGCTTCTTTTGACTGGCGGAACGCTTCCGCTCCGTATGCCGGAATCGTCAATCCCGTCAGGAATCAGGGAAATTTCGGCACGTGCTGGACGTTTGGCGCGCTTGCATCGTATGAGTTCAACTGGAAACAGCAGCTCATCGACGCGGGACTGATGACCGATCCGGCGCAGGACGTTTATTTTTCATCGCGCTACATGGCGTGGATGGGATTCAAACCGCCACTGGACGAACCAAACGGACTCGTGCCGACAGACATGGAAGACGACCCTGAGGATAACCCTGACGGCTCGCCCTACGAAGCAGGCGGACTTACGTCAACAGCCATCCACAGCATGCTCTTAAACGGAGTTGTCTGGAATAAAGACATGCCGTACGCCCCTGCCGGCGCAGAAAAAATGGAGGGGGTTCCGACTCGTCTTCAGCCTGCAGGACTTTTGCACGACGCCCTGTTTTTGCCTGATGTGCAGAATAAGGATGAAAAAACGCGCGAACGTTTGAAAGAACTCATCTCAAAGTACGGCGTCGTCAACATCAGCTATGCGGAGAGCGACTCTGAAGAACCTTCAGAAGATGCAAGCAAGGAAATTTACAATCCCAACCCCGAGGAGCCAAACCACGCTGTCAGCCTTGTCGGCTGGGATGACGATTATGAATTTACAGAGCTCGAAGACGCCCCCAAGGGCAAAGGCGCGTGGATTCTGCGCAACAGCTGGGGGGAAGATGCAGGCGAAGACGGATACTTCTGGATTTCATACGAAGACGCGACGCTTGCCGACGCAGCATTTTTCATCGCCGAGCTGGACAGCGCCCGCTACACGACAGCCGAAGGACACTGGGGCTGGAACGAAGAGAACGGAGAAATACGCTACACCGCGAAATTCGACACGCCGAAGCTGTCGCTTGCCAGCGCGCAGACGTCCGCAGCCAATCAGATGATCAAGGCGGTCAACTTCTTTGCCGGAGACCCTGGCATGTCGTACGAAGTGGTCATCCGCTCCGGTTCAGCCCCCGGCGAGGGACAGATTC
>JAXEJY010000283.1:0-2662 GCA_034101315.1 Pyramidobacter sp. | reverse complement strand
AGCGCCTCATCGCTGTAAGCTGGGGCAACACATCAAAGAAAAAGTATGAAGCGCGCATTATCATCGACTCCGTTGACCGCCCGGGACTTTTTGCCGATATCGCGCAGGCGTGCGCCAACGCCGAAGTCAACATCACGTCTGTCAAGGCGAGCCAGCTCGGCAGCGGCAACTCACGCATGAAGATGGACATTATGCTGAGAGATCTGGAACAGCTTTACACGGTGATTGCAAAACTGAACTCCGTTAAAGACGTCATTGACATATACAGGGGGTAATATTAAATATGAGAGCAGTCGTGCAGCGCGTAAGCTGTTCGCATGTGGAAACCGGCGGCGAAACGGTCGGCGCGATTGAAAAGGGATTCTGCGTCCTCTTGGGCGTCGCCCGCGGCGACACGGAAGACGATGTGAAGTGGCTGGCGGATAAAATCGTCAACCTCCGTATCTTTGAAGACGAGCAGGACAAGATGAATCTGTCGCTCCTCGACGTCGGCGGGAGCATGCTTGTCGTTTCGCAGTTCACTCTGTACGGAGACTGCCGAAAAGGCAGGCGTCCGTCGTTTATCGATGCGGCGCGTCCCGAAGAGGCCAATGCGCTCTATGAAAAATTCGTGGAAGAAGTCAGGTCGCGCGGCGTTGCCGTCCAGACAGGCGTGTTTCAGACGCACATGTACGTGTCAATTCTCAACGACGGCCCTGTAACGCTCATCATTGATACTCCGGAGGCTTCAAAATGAACTATAAACGCATTCCCCTCGGTCCATTGTGGACAAACTGCTATGTCGTCGATGACGGATGCGGAACAGCGCTGTGCGCTGACGTCGGCGGCGAGCCCGAAGACATCTTGGCGTGGCTGAAACGCGAAAATCTTCATCTTGATGCCATCGTTCTGACGCACGGACACATGGATCACATCTTGGGCGTCTGCGCGCTCCAAAAAGCGACCGGCGCGCGCCTCTACGTGCCCGAGGACGACGCCGCCATGCTGACAAATCCCGATTTAAGCCTTGCCAGCGAGTTCGGCGTCGACGTCGAACCGGCAAAAGCAGACGTCCTGACGCGCGAGGGATACCAGTTCACAGTAGGCGCCCTCACCTTGACGACGCTTCACACGCCGGGGCACACAAAGGGCAGCACCTGCTACATCGTCGAGCAAGGGACAGAAAAGCTGCTTCTCGCAGGCGACACGCTGTTTGCCCGAAGCATCGGAAGAACCGACTTGGCAGGCGGCGATGAAGAGGCGATGAACCGTTCTCTGAGCCGCCTTGCAGCCATCGAAGGCGACATGCCCGTTTTGCCCGGACACGGGCCTGTGACGACTCTGGAGACAGAGCGCCAGAAAAACCCGTTCCTTAAAGGCTGATTCCGGAGTGACAATATACGAGATGAACGCCGCGGAGCGTCCGCGGGAGCGCCTGATAGCGCACGGGCCCGAGTCGCTGAAAACTGAAGAGCTTCTCGCTGTCCTTTTCGGCACTGGAAGACCTGGGTGCGACGTCGTACAGATGTCGCGCGAGCTTCTGAATAAATACGGCGGGTTGAAAAATCTGTCGCGCGCCCACGTGACAGAGCTGGCGCCGCGCCGCAAGCACAAGGAAAGCTGCGAATGCGTCAAGGGAATCGGGGAAGCCAAAGCCGTTTCTCTTTTGGCTGCGCTGGAGCTGGGGCGCCGCGCCGCAGTCGAAGAAGAACGGAGCGACACGCTCAAAAGCCGGATTCAGTTTTGGGCGCGCCAGCTTGCCGGAGACGAACGCGAGTTCATCATCGCTGTCTATTTGGACGAAAACGAAAAAACTATTTCCGATGAGCGCCTTTCTTACGGCGGATGCGACGGAGCAGAGCTTGACGCTCCCTATCTCATGCGCCGCGCTGTACGGCTGAGCTGCCGCTCAATGGTGCTTCTTCACAACCATCCCAGCGGCGCTCTTATGGCCAGCAGCGAAGATATCCGCCTGTCGCGCAGCATCAAGTCGATGCTTGACGTGCTTGGAATTGATTTTTACGGGCACTGCGTCACAGCTGGCGGAAAGTACAGACTGATTCAGGAAGACGGCTGCTCCGAGGCTCACGCGTTTTTCAGCCGGGCCATGGGCGAAAAGCTCTGAAGCAGGCACCGAGCGTTCTGAATGGTTTTCAAAAGGAGGAGCACTATTGGCATTTTTTAGAAAAAATACCGGTGTTGGCATTGGTATCGACCTCGGTACGGCGAATATCGTCGTTCTTCAGAGCGACAAAGGTGTCATCTTTGACGAGCCATCCTGCGTCGCTGTCCGCAAAATGCCCCGAATTGGGCAGGAAATTATCGCGTACGGGCCGGAAGCAAAAGCCATGATCGGCAAGACGCCCATCGGCGTATCCGTTGTCAAACCCCTGCGCGACGGCGTCATCGCGAACTTTGACATGACGGAAGCCGTCCTGCGCCACTTCATAGAAAAAGCCTGCGTCGCGGGCAACTTCTCAAGCCCCAAAGTCGTCGTCTCCGTTCCGGCAAAGGTAACAGAAGTGGAACGGCGCGCCGTCATCGATGCAGCGCTCGGCGCGGGCGCGAAAGAAGCCTACATCGTCGACGAGCCTCTTGCTGCTGCGCTGGGCGCCGGACTGCCGATCAACGATCCTGAGGGCAGCATGGTTCTCGACATCGGTTCCGGCACGAGCGAAGTGGC
>JAXEJY010000282.1:0-3484 GCA_034101315.1 Pyramidobacter sp. | reverse complement strand
ATAACAGGAGGCGATTGTGATGAGCACTGCATGGACCAGCAATTTCAGCTTTAAGGCAACAAACGTACGACCTTCACCGGTCAGAGAACTTCTCGCCGTCATTAAGCAGCCCGGCATGATTTCTTTTGCCGGCGGCATGCCCGCGCCTGAAGTGTTCCCCGTAGACAAGTTCTTTGAGGGAGCTCACCTTTTGAAAGACCAGGGATCAGAGCTTCTTCAGTACGGAACGACTGAGGGCAACGTCACGCTTCGCGAGTTCCTTACCGGTTTTATGGCTCCGCGCCTTGGCCGCAAGGTGGAGATGAACGAAATTCTCCTCACCACGGGATCTCAGCAGGCTCTTGACCTGTTCGCGTGGTCAATGCTTGACCCGGGCGACGTCGTCATTACAGAAGATCCTTCCTACATGGCAGCAATCAGCGTCTTCCTGAACCACGGCGCAGAGTGCCGCGGCATCGCCTGCGACGGCGAAGGAATGCTTGTTGACGAGCTTCCTGCCATGATTGAAAGCATCCGCGCTGAGGGCAAAAAGGTCAAATTCATCTACACCATCGTCAACTTCCAGAACCCGGGCGGCATGACGATGACGGTTGAGCGCCGCAAAAAACTCGCTGCCATCTCCGAGAAATACGGCGTGCCGATCTTTGAAGACGATCCGTACGGCTACGTGCGCTATGAGGGCGAGCACCTTCCTGCAATTTTCTCGTTCGACAAAGCCGGCAACACGCTGTACGCCGGTTCGTTCTCCAAGATCCTCGCTCCGGGAACGCGCACCGGCTGGGTCATCGGCAACGCCGAGATCATCCGCAAAATGGCAGTCTTCAAACAGTCAACCGACCTGTGCTCCAGCTCAGTTGACCAGGCTCTGATCGCCGAGTACTGCTGCAAGGGCTACCTTGAAGAGCACATTCCCGTCATCGCTGCCAACTACGCCAAGCGCCGCGACTTCATGGAAGAGAGCATGAAGCGCCACCTTGCGCCTCTGGGCGTCACGTGGGTCAAGCCCGAAGGCGGATTCTTCTACTGGATCGATATCCCCGGCGTCCACTGCGAAGAACTGATGAAGCTCTGCGCCAAGAAGAAAGTCGCGTTCGTCGTCGGAACGGCGTTCGCCGTTGAGCCCGGCGCGTGCATCCACAACGCCCGCCTCAACTTCACCTACTGCAAGCCCGACGTCATCGAAGAGGGAATCAAGCGCATCGCGGAATCCATCGTCGAAATCCGCGCCGCCGCTGAGCCCGTCAAGGCATAACCGAACAGCTGCATGCACAAAGCGCCGGCATTCATCAGAATGCCGGCGCTTTGTTGTTGCTTTTTTGTTAAACGAAAAACAGGAGCTGAACGCAGAGTTCAGCTCCTGTTTTTGAGTGCGTTGAAAAATCGGATCAGTGACGCAGACCAAGGCTCTCGATGAGCTTCTTGTAGCGGTTGAAGTCCTTGTCCTTCAGGTAGCGAAGGAGTTTGCGGCGCTTGCCGACGAGGGTAAGAAGTCCCTTCTTGGAGTGGTGATCGTGAATGTGAACGCGAAGGTGATCGGTCAGCTCACGAATTCTCTGCGTCAGGACGGCAATCTGGACTTCGGGTGAACCGGTGTCCGTGGCGTGCGTGCGGTACGTCTCAATAATCTGGTTCTTCATCGTCTTTTCCAACATAAAAATCCACCTCATGGGGCAAAAATCCTGAAACCAAGAATGTCCTCTCCTCTTTGCGCTCCATGGACCACAAAGAGGCGCAGAATCCATGACACGGGACAATCGTCGTAACAGGTCGTGAAGCATTGTACCATCTGAAATCGCCGGAATCAATGACGGAAATAAACTTTTGCGCGGATTCTAAATTTCAATGCAAAATCCGGCACTGTTTCAGCATAAAACACGTCATTTAATCGCCAAGCGGGCGTAAAAAGAGTTTATCCTTTAAACGATGCGATGGCTGCGAGCACTTCGTCGATGTCGGCTTCTGTGTGGTCGCCGTTGATCTGGAAGCGGATCTCCTCAGCGCCCTTGGGGACGACGGGATGTGCCAGCCCTGTGGCGAGGACGCCGTTGTCGAGAAGGTGCGCGACGAGCGCCTGCGTCCGCGCCGTGTCGCGCAGGACGAGCGGCGTCACGGGGTGCGGGCCGGGGATCGTCTCATAGCCAAGGCTGACGATGCCCTTTTCAAAGCGCTCCGTCATGAGGCTCATGTGCTCCAGAATTTTCACGCCCTCATCGCTCTGGAGGATGTCGAGGGCTTTAATGACGGCGCACGCCTCTCCGGCGGAAATCGGGTTGGAATAGATGTACATCGCGGCGTGTTCGCGCAGGTAGGTAATCAGCGTGCGCGAGCCGACGACGTATCCGCCGTTGACGCCGTATGCCTTGCCGAGCGTGCCGATGAGGATGTCGACGCGCGCGCCGGTTACCTCTTCTGTGCCGCGCCCCGTCGCGCCGTACGCGCCGACGCCGTGGGAGTCGTCGACGACGACAAAAGCGTCCTCGGCGAATCGATCGTCATAGCTGTGAACCAGCTCGACCAGCTCTTTGAGGGGAGCGTAGTCGCCTCTCATGCTGAACACGCCGTCGGTGACGACAAGGACGCGCTTGGCAGTTGACGCGGCGGCTTCATCAAGGCAGCGCTTGAGGTCTTCGAGTGAGTTGTGCGCGTAGACGCTGCGGAACGGAGGCTTGCCGAGCTTGATGGCGTTGATGATGCTGTTGTGGTTGAGCTCATCGCTGATGACGTACGTGTCTTTGCTGATGAGCGACGTGATGACGCCGCCGACGGTCACGTATGCGGCGCTGAAGATCATGGCGTCTTCGCGTCCGTGGAACGCCGCCAGACGGTGCTCAAGCTCTCTGTGGGGGGCGAATGTTCCGCTGATAAAGCGGACGGCGCCGGGACCGACGCCGAACTTTCTGGCGCCCTCCTCTTCTGCTGCCATCATGTCGTCGCGCAGAGAAAGTCCCAAGTAGGAGTTCGAGTTCATGCGGATGAACTCTTTTTCTCCGCGCCCTTTCAGGAAATAGCGCGGGCCTTTGGCGCCCTCGCCTTTTTTCACGTCGACGATGATCTCTTCTTTGCCTTTCAGGCGTCCTTCTTCTTTCAGCTTTTCAAGTTCAGCTGCAAGGACCGCTTCAAGTTTTTTCATTTTCTGCCGCGCCTCCTCAATTAGAACTTCGCTTCCGCGCCGAACGCGATGCGCAGGTTTTTCAGCATGTCGACCGTCATGGCGTCCAGGCCGTACTTGGGATTCCAATCCCACTCTTCTCTGGCGGCTGTGTCGTCGATGGAGTTCGGCCAGCTCTCGGCGATTGCCTGACGGACGGGATCGACGTCATAATCAATCGCAAACGTCGGAATGTGGGCGCGAATTGCCGCGGCGATCTGCTCCGGCTCAAAGCTCATGCACGTGATGTTGAAGCAGCAGCGGTGGCGCAGGCGCGCGGGATCGGCTTCCATCAGCTGAACCACGCCGTCAATGGCGTCGGGCATGTACATCATG
>JAXEJY010000281.1:0-3150 GCA_034101315.1 Pyramidobacter sp. | reverse complement strand
GAACGTATCAAGGGCGCGGCGCAGGAACGGGCCGCCGGACGCCGTCAGAAAAAGCGACTCAACGTCTTCTATCTTTTCGCCGTGCAGACACTGCCACAGCGCGTTATGCTCGCTGTCAAGCGGACGCAGAGCGCCCGTGCGGCAGTAGGACGCAAGCTTCTCGCCGACGATGAGCGCTGACTCTTTGTTCGCCAAACTGACTTCTTTGCCCAGCTCGAGCGCGCGTTCAAGCGCCGTGACGGCAGCTGTGCCAGAAGAGGCGATGACAACATGGTCGACGTCCTCCATCTCAGCAAGAGAAAGCAGAGCGTCCTCGCCAAATCCGACGCTGACGTCTGACGGAATATCGTTCCTCGGCGCGCCCAGCACAAGCCTCTGAGGCGAGAACTCGCGGCACAGATCGGCGATTGAATCGCGGCCGCTGGCGGCAGCGAGCGCTTTGACGCAGAACACGTCAGGATACGCGTGGCATACAGACATGACAGATGAGCCGACGCTGCCGGTACAGCCGATCACCGCTAGATTTTTTCTCTTCTGTGCCATCAAATTAAAAGCTCCCAGACGATCCACGCCGACAGCGCGTTGACGAGAACGCTGTCAAACCGGTCCATAAATCCTCCGTGACCGGGGAAAATTGTGCCGCTGTCCTTGACACCCTTTTCCCTTTTAATGACTGACTCTGCAAGGTCGCCAAGCTGACCGAGCGTGCCGCAGGCAAGCCCCGTCAGGACGTATGCCGCTGGTCTGACGCCGAAGAAAAGAGCGCAAAGCGAGCCGCACAGGACACTGGCGGCAAGACCGCCGATAAAGCCCTCGCCGCTTTTGCCCGGACTGACGTTGGGACACACTTTTCTCGTGCCGCATTTTGATCCGACGAGATACGCCATGACGTCGCAGCTCCACGTGCACAGAAAAACAGAAAGAACTGCTCCGAAGCCAATTTCAGGAAATTCACGCAGGCAGATCATGATGTACCACGGGAGAACGGCATACGCCAATCCGCTCATGACTGTGCCGACAGTCTGGCTCGAACGGCTCTCCCCCGTCAGATGGCGGCGGAGCACCTCGCTGAAGTACACGAGAAAACACGCCAGTCCCAGCACGGCGATTAACCCAGTCTGTGACAGGGAAAGAGGGAGCAGAAGCACAACAGCGGCCGCTGCGAGGCCGACAATCTCGGCGACTTTCGGGAGTCCGGCGGACATCTTGTAGTATTCCCACAGTGAACCAAGGGCGACGGCGGCGGCAAAGCCGTGCCACCACCACGACCCAAAGTAGAGAAAGACAAGAAGAACAGCGACGAGAACTGTTCCCGTCGCGCTGCGAAGGATCAGATTATGCTTAAAGTCACTTGAGCCCGCCATAACGCCGCTCCCTCCCTGCAAACGAATTTAAGGCCTTTTCGAACTCTTCTTTTCCGAAATCGGGCCAGTAGGTATCCGTAAAATAGAACTCGCTGTATGAGCTTTCCCACAGAAGAAAGTTGCTCAGGCGCAGCTCGCCGCTCGTCCTGATGATCAGGTCAGGATCCGGAACGTCGGGCAGGTACAGATGCGCTTTCAGATCCGCTTCGCTTTTTATTTCGTGTCCTTGGCTGGCAGCGCTCGCAATCGCGTCAAGAATTTCCTGTCTTCCGCCGTAATTGAAGCAGACAATCAGCGTCATGCGGGTGCATGAGCGCGTTTCGTGCTCACACCAGTCAATGACGTTAAGAATTTCCTGAGGCACGCCGGCGCGGCGGCCGCAGAATCTGATTCTGACACCGGCTTCAAACAGCTGCGGAACTTTCCTGCGGGCGTAGAACTGAAAGAGCTTCATCAGCCCAAGCACTTCAATTTTCGGGCGATTCCAGTTTTCAGTGGAAAAGGCATAGACTGACAGATAGCTGACGCCGGATTCTCCAGCAGCGCGCACGACACGCTCAAGAGCAGAAATACCGGCGCGGTGTCCCATCAGCCGCGGCAATCCTCTTTTTTTTGCCCAGCGTCCGTTGCCGTCCATAATCACAGCGACGTGCGCCGGAACGTTTCGGACTGAATTCATGTTTGAATCAACCTTTCAGATGTTCATAACGCTTTCTGACTTCCTGAATGTCCTGCCATGTCAGATCTTTAGGCCCTCCGCGGGCTTTGCTCTCATTACGCAGAAGAAAACTGGGATGGAACATCGGCATAAGCGCCGCGCCGCGCCATTTAAACCAGCGCCCGCGCATTTTCATGATGCCGTCAGCTCCGTGCAGAAACCATTTCAAGGGCGTATTTCCAAGACAGACAATGATCTTTGGCTTCAGAAGGGCGAGCTGAGCCTCAAGGTAGCACTGGCACGTCAAAACCTCTTCTATGCGCGGCGTGCGGTTCATTGGAGGACGGCACTTGACGACATTGGTGATGTAAACTTCTTCTCTTCTGAACTTCGCTGCTTCGAGAATACGCGTCAAAAGCTGACCGGACGCTCCGACAAAAGGACGTCCCTGTTCATCTTCATCAGCTCCGGGGCCCTCGCCGACAAAGACGATGCCGGCTGTCAGACTTCCCTCGCCCGGCACGGCATTGCGCCGAGCCTCACAGAGCCCGCAGCGCCGGCAGGTTTTCATTTGAGCGCAGAGCTTTTCATAAAGCGCGCGCCGCGACTCATCATCGCGCGCGGCAGTGCTGAGCATTTCAATCATCGAACGTTACCTCTGAAACATTGATGTCAACGCGCGCCACTTCCATTCCCGTCAGCTGCTCCACAGCGACGCGAACGCGCAGCGAGACGCGTTTAATCAGCTCAATAAACGGCGTGCCGCCGGTTTTCACAGTAAGCCCCATCGAAATGATCAGCTTATCCCCCTCGTCCTTGATCTTTATCTCCTTGACCGCAGCGACTTGTGACGAATAGCTCTTTGCGGCGTAGGCAGATATCTGCTCAATGACGGCAGGCTCAATGCGGATCGTTCCGAAGTAGCTGAACGGCGGACGGACGATCGTTTTTTCTGTCTCTTCCCGAACGGAGAAGAGATTTCTGAGGCGGCCGACTAGACGCCCCGTGTAATTTCTGCGAATCTGCGCCTGAGAAACGGGAATGACGTGACGCTTGTTCTGCTTTCTCTCGTACAGAGCTTTTTCTATTTCCTCGCCGGAAGCGACATCCTGAATGCTGATGTACTCA
>JAXEJY010000280.1:0-2732 GCA_034101315.1 Pyramidobacter sp. | reverse complement strand
AAGCATTTTTTCTTCTGTCTGGGGCAGAACACCCCAAGGGAAATCCGTCAGTCGCACAGGCCGTTCAAAGAGCATTTCCACCGCTCCAATCTCAATCAAAATAATTGTGTGAACACGCGATGTTCTCGCGGTAAATAGATAAAAATATTAGTGTAAATATGTCTTTTCTGCTGACACCGCTTAAACCGAGGAGAAAATCAGGAAGATTTGACGTTTCCAGCTCCTTTTGATGCCAGAAGAGCAGCTAAACGCGCACGCTGATCGCCTTGGAAATAGATGACGCTGTCTTCGCAGGATGCGCCGCAGCCTAGCGATTTTTTGAGCTCTTTCATAAAGCATTGTACTGCGCACTCGCTTCCGTCTACGCCCGTCAGCTTTGTGACCGTTTTGCCGCCGCGTCCTTTCCGCTCAATTGAAATTCTGAACGCTGATTTCAGACTCACTTTCCGCGATGACTCTTCTGTCAGCTCTGCTTTTTTTTCAGATTCAGAATTTTCAACTCCAAGCGCTTGTGCCAGAGTGAACGCGCTGTCGTCAGGCGTCCAGACTTCATTATTCCTGCGCGCCATCACGAAAGTGAGTATCCGTCAGCTAAACGCGTGACAATGAAGTCTTCGCCTTCCTGAAACTGAACTGTCACCTGCGACCCTACTGGCATATCAAGCATTTTTCGGTAAATTAAAGCTGCCGAACGGGCACCCTCAAGTTCGCTCTTTGCGGCGCTTTCGTACATCATCTCTATCAGCTTTCTGTCAAGCATAGCGTCCCTCTTTTCGAGCTCTCCAGCTCAGAATATACGTTACAGTATAAGCGATTAAAAAGTTTCTCTCAAGTATTTTACGCCGAAAAGGTTAAGAGTCCAGATGGTGAAGTTCTGCAATTTCAATAGATTTTTCTTTGCAGACCTCAAGAATCTCATTCTCCTCGCCGCACGGATACGAGCACGCCAGACCGCAGCTTGCTGAGATCTGACGGGGAACAGGAATAACTCTCACTTCATGGCCAGCGGCGCGGCAGTGTTTCTCAAACATCAGCGCCATGCTGGTGACATCAAACGTAACAAGACATTTCACAGCAATTGCCCCTTTGTGTTTATTTTCGCTGATAATATATGTGTGAAGACGCTTTTTGTGTAAATTTTGGAATGTTTTTTATACTTGACGTTGCGCTGTTTTTAATTATACTCATAAACTATGCAGGCATAAAAAACATAATGAATTATTATTATCATTTCATGCCTGAAATCTCATTTCTATGAGGGAGGAATTTTCAGTGAAAAGTTTTGACTCGCTTATGATATCACGAATTGGTCCGATTATCACCGGAATTGCTGTCGGTATTCTTGCGCCGTTGCTTGTGCTTCACGGCAACCCCGGCAACATGGGAATCTGCGTTGCCTGCTTTGAGCGCGATATCGCCGGCGCCTTGGGATTCCACCGTGCCGCTATTGTTCAGTACATCAGACCAGAGATCATCGGATTGATTTTGGGAGCTTTCCTTTCCGCCTGCGCTTTTAAGGAATTCAAGCCCCGCGCCGGTTCTGCCCCTGCGGTTCGCTTCTTCCTTGGCGTATTCGCCTCCGTCGGAGCTCTGATTTTCCTTGGCTGCCCCTGGAGAGCCTATCTGCGCCTCGCGGGAGGAGACTACAACGCTCTTTTTGGCATTGCTGGACTGACAACTGGAATCCTCATCGGCATCGGCTTTATGAAAAACACTTACAGCCTTGGACGCGCATATCCTGCTCCTGCAGAAGCAAAAGCTTCAGGACTGCTCATGCCTTTATTTGCGCTTGGACTCCTTGCGCTGCTCCTCGTCGCTCCTAAGTTCGGCGCAGAGGGCGCTGGTCCTGTGTTCTTCTCTGAGAAAGGGCCCGGATCGCTTCACGCTCCGTGGTTTATCGCCCTTGCTGCGACGCTTGTCATCGGTTGGCTGGCTCAGAGAAGCCGCTTCTGCACGATCGGAGCCATCAGAGATATGGTTCTGACTCATGACGGTTATCTGTTCTGGGGCGTCCTCGCGCTCATCGCTGCCGGCATTGGAATGAACTATTACCTCGGTTTCTTCAAACCCGGATTTGCCGGTCAGCCGGTCGCTCATACAAATTCGCTCTGGAATTTCCTCGGCATGGTTCTTGCCGGTCTGTGCTTTACCCTTGCCGGCGGCTGCCCCGGACGTCAGCTCATCATGGCTGGTGAGGGCGATGCCGACGCCGCTGTATTTGTGTTCGGCATGATTACAGGCGCCGCTGTGGCGCACAACTTTGGGCTCGCCAGCTCGGGCGCAGGAATCGGTGCCAACGCTCCGGCGGCGTTCGTCGTCGGCATGATCTTCTGCCTCGCTGTCGGCTTTACGATGCGTCGCAAAAGCTGCTAATTTTTTAGAAGGAGGTCGTACATATGCTTGTTGATGCACGCGGACTTTCCTGCCCTCAGCCCGTTATGGAAGCGAAAAACGCCGTAAAAATGGGCGACACTCAGATTGAGATTCTCCTTGACAACGCAACCGCCGTTGCAAACGTTACCCGTTTTATGAAGAGCAGTGGCTATGCCCTTTCCTCTTCTGTCGATGAAGCAGACGGCTCAACGCGCCTTTCATTCGCTAAATAACTGAATCTATAATAATTTTTAGAGGAGACAGTTTTCGCTGTCTCCTCTTTTCTTGATTCTGATTTCTCTATTTTGCCGAGTGATATAATACGTGTTATGCATAATGATGAAATGTTGTAATTCAAA
>JAXEJY010000279.1:0-4535 GCA_034101315.1 Pyramidobacter sp. | reverse complement strand
AGGTTGCCCAGCCCTTCTTCGCACGAGTTCGCCGCGCACAGAATCCCCCACTTCTGAGGAACAATGCCGCGCTCCTTGATGTACTTCAGCGCCATGAGAAGCGAGACGACATTTGCCGTGTCATCGCCGCTGCCGGGACCTTTGACCTTTCCGTCCTCAAAGACGATGGGCAGAGGCTCCGTATCGGGAAAAACGACGTCAGTGTGCGCCATAAAAACCGCAAGAGGTTTATTTTCCACGTCGCCCAAGGGAATAATGACGTTTTTCGCCTCATCGATGCGCACACCCTCAAATCCGTTGGCGTTCAGCCAGTCGGCGATGAACGCGGCGCGCTTCTCTTCGTGATGCGACGGAGCCGGAATCCGAGCCAGCTCCATCAGAAGCGCCAGAGCCTCATCGTAATGGCTGTTTACGTAGCTTTCTGCATCCTGTGTCCAGTTCATGAAAAATTATCCTCCGTCAGTGGTGTCCCGCGCTCAAAACGCCGCGCAGGCCTCCATATCGGTATATCACACAGAGCGCGCCGCGCGCAAGTTTTTTTCATCATTTGGCGCATAATAATATAAAAAGCAGACGCCTGAGTAGTTGCTCAAGCGTCTGCTTATTTTTTTCACTGCGCGTTATTGTTTCTTTTTCTTCTTCGGAGTGCCGGCAGAAGAAGGAGGATGACGAGCACCCACAGGATAATGCAGATGGGGCGCGTGAAGAAAATTGCCGGAGATCCGTTGGAGATGACCAGCGACTGACCAAATCCCAGCTCCGCAATCGGGCCGAGGATCAGACCGAGGACAATTGCCCCGAGGTCAAATCCCGCTCTGTGGAGGAAATAGCCTCCGAAGCCGAATGCCAGCATAAGCCACACGTCGAACAAGCTGTTCTGCATGGCGTAGCTTCCGACGACCGACAGAACGGCGATGCCGGGGACGAGGATGGAGTTGGGAGCCGTCGCGACGCGCGCAAAAAGCGGCGCAAAGTACAGTCCCTGAAGCAGGAATACGATATTCGCCAAGAACAGCGACAGGATAAACCCGTAGGTGATCACAGCGTGCTTCGTGAACAGCTCCGGTCCGGGGATCAGCCCCTGAATCATGAGTCCGCCCATCAGAGCCGCAGCGACAGAGTTGCCCGGAATGCCCAGCGTCAGCAGAGGCACGAGCGAGCCGCCGACACAGCCGTTATTGGCGCTTTCAGCTGCGGCGACGCCCTGAGGGTTGCCCTTTCCGAAGCTGTCGGGGTCTTTGGAGAGCTGCTTTGCCATGTTGTACGAGATGAACGCCGAAATTGTCGCGCCGGCGCCGGGAAGGATGCCGACAATCGTGCCCGTAAGGCCGCCTCGAGCAATCGTCGGAGCAAGTCCTTTCGGAAGCTTGTTGTTTTTCAGCGACGCGAGGTCAGTCTGAAGCTCCTGAACGATGCTCGCCTCTCCCGTCAGGTCAAGCAGCTGACTGATGGAGAACAGACCGATAAGCGCAGGCATGAACGAAACGCCCTCGTACAGGTCAAGAATTCCGCCCGTGAAGCGAATATAACCGTCAATCGGGTCAGTTCCGACCGTCGCGATGATCAGACCGATGACGCCTGAGATAAGCCCCTTCAGCAGATTGCCGCTCGTCAGCGTGACAATGCTCGCCAGTCCCAGAACAGCCAGCAGGAAGTATTCCGGCGGACCGAAGCGCAGGGCAAAGCGCGCCAGAACCGGCGCGACCATGAGCAGAGCAAACGTCGAGATGACGCCGCCCCAGAAGCTGGCAACCGTGGCAACCGCAATCGCCATGCCGCCCTGTCCCTTTCGCGTCATGGGATATCCGTCAAAAGCCGTCGCCGCCGCAGCAGGCGTGCCCGGCGTGGAGAGAAGAATTGACGAAATCGCTCCGCCGTACATGCCGCCGGAATAGACGCCGCCCATCAGAGCAAGCCCGACGACCGGCTGCATTCCGAACGTGACGGGAATGAGCAGAGCGACTGCCATCGTCGCCGTCAGCCCCGGAATCGCGCCGATAATGATGCCGCACGTCGTTCCGACGACAATCGCCAGGAGCACAGAAGGATCAAGAAGAGAGAGAGCCGCCTGAGTGATCATTTCCATGGTCTACGCCCCCCACAGAGTTCCCATGGGAACCGGAACCCCAAGGAAACGCACAAACACAAAATAAACCGTCGCCAGAATGACTGCCGTGCTGATGATCATCAGCTTCGGACGGCGAAGTCCAAGCCCCAAGCTCAGGACGATCATGTAGACGCCGCTGGCAAGGAAAAATCCGACTTTGTCCATGACGACAGCATACGCGATCGTCAAAGCAGCCGTGATGAAGAAATAGCGCGGCGCTTTAATCCATACGGGGCGCGAAGTGTCGCCGCTCTTCAGAGAGACGGCAATAAGGATTGAGCACAGAACAGCCAAGACGACCAGCAGGAAGTTGACATAGCGGCTGGCGTTTTCCGCGCGCTCCGGAAATGTGAGGACGACTGAATAAACGGCTGCCGCCAGGACAAGCCCGGCGGCGCCGCAGAGAATGCTGACCGTTTTTTTATTCATGACAGCCGGCAGTTTTTACCAGGGAGCGACTTCGTACGCTTTGTCCGTGGCAGCCTGAAGCGACTCAAGATATTCCTTGTACTCAGCAGCGTCCATCATGTTGAGGAGCAGCTGGCCCTTGGCGGCCTCAAGGAATTCGGGATCTGCCATGACCTTGGCGAACATGTCTTTGATCTTGGCAAGCGCTTCGGCGTTCATGCCGGCAGGAGCGGCAAAACCGCGCGAGGAGTCGGAGACCATCGTGCCGTAGCCGAGCTCTGCCGTGCAGGGGACTTCGGGAGTCATGTCGCTGCGCTTGGGAGCCATGACAGCAAGGCAGCGGAGTTCGCCGGAGCGAAGCTGAGCTTCAACCTGAGAGACGTTCATGAAGCCGACGGTGACGTGACCGCCGAGGACGTTCGTCTTCTGACCGGAGGAACCTTTGGAGGGGACGGGCTTCAGCGAGATGCCGAGCGCCTGTTCGGTTTTGATGCGGGCGAAATCGTCATCGCCGCCGGGGCCGGACGTGGACGCCGTGGCTCTGTTGGCTTTTGCAAAAGCCTGAAGGTCGGCAAGCGTCTTGAGGGGGCTGTCCTTGGGAACGACAATTGCGCCGGGGTCGGTGACGACGTTGGCAATCATGTCAAAGCTGGCAAGCGTGTATTTGGCGCGTTTTGCCGAGACGTGAGCCGTAAGGTGGGGCGTGTACAGACAGCCGAACGTATAGCCGTCTTTTTTGGCGTTGGCGATCGCCTGGAAACCGATCTGGCCGCCCGCGCCGGGTTTGTTCTCAATGACCATGGGAGCGCCGAGGTACTTCTCGCCGAACTTGGCGATGAGGCGCGCCATCGTGTCAGTGCCGCCGCCGGCCTCTGAGGGAACGATGACCTTAACAGGTTTCTCCGGATACGCGGCAAATCCGGCAGCAGCGCAGGTCAGGACGGCCGCAAGGGCAAGAAGAGCAAACAGTTTCTTCATAACAGAACCACTCCTATCGCAGAAAGTTTGTGGAGAAAAAGAAACGCATATTTATTGTAACAGTTTACACAGTTTTTACAAGAATTTTACGCTGAAAAAAGCAAAAAAATCACGCCCCTTCTCCGCGTTCTCCGCGAAGCAGGAGCGTGTGGCATTGTTTTTTTGGGGGAGCGGCTCTAGCGCTCCTTTCCCGACGAGCGTTCCTGCTCGCGCGGAGGACGCCTTGAGAATTTTCTGGCGATGAACGACCGGCGGCGCTGGACGCCCCGCATGACTCGGATAACCTGCGACGATGTCCGCTCCAAATCGTCAAGAGAATGCTGAAGCGCCTGAGGAAAAGGACACGGGCCGTTGCCGATGGGAAAAACGGCGGCAAGCCCCATCGACATCAGAGGCCCAATATGACCTCTGATGCTTCCGACGAGCGCGATGACCGGAATGCTGCGCGCGCGGGCGCGCGAGGCAATGCCCGAAATCAGCTTCCCCTGTGTCGTCTGACCGTCAATGCGCCCTTCGCCGGTGAAGATGACGTCCGCTTTTTCAATCTCAGCGTCGAGGTGCGTGACGCGGGCAAGCATGTCGACTCCGCGGACGATTTTCGCGTCTAAAACGCCCGCCAGTCCGGCAGCGACCCCGCCGGCAGCTCCGCCTCCGGGAAGGTCGAGGACATTGCGCCCCGCCGCGCGCTCAATTGCGTTCGCCAAGCAGCGCAGACCGGCGTCAAGCTCCGCGACGACAGCGGGAGACGCGCCTTTCTGCGGCCCATAGACCGCTGCGGCGCCTGACGGCCCGCAGATGGGATTTTGAACGTCGCACGCCAGAAGAAGTTCTGTGCTCTCAAGACGCGGATCAAGTTCCGTCAGATCAATGCGATCGATATCTCTCAAAAAGACGCCGCACGGCTTAAGCTCTTCGCCGCCTGCGTCCAGAAACCGCGCCCCCAGCGCCGACAAAATTCCCATGCCGCCATCGTTCGTGGCGCTGCCCCCCAGTCCGAGGACAATAGAACGGCAGCCGGCGTCGAGCGCAGCGCGAATCTGCT
>JAXEJY010000278.1:0-6212 GCA_034101315.1 Pyramidobacter sp. | reverse complement strand
ATCGAGAGCTCAATAAATCCAAAAGTTCAGACTGCGGTTTGCACGTTATAGACAACTAAATGTGCTTCAAGCGGTGAGCTGTCTTTTAGGAGGTTACACAAAATTCTTGACGCTCCCCTTATTACGCTTGTTTCGCTTCTTGTTTTCGTTCAGGTAATGCTGCGTTATGTGTTCCATGCTCCGCTGATGGGAATTGAGGAACTGCTTCTCTTCCCTACGACGTGGCTGTTTATGGTAGGTGCTGTAAGGGCTTCTTCGGAGAAGAGCCAGATTGTTGCGCGGGTTCTTGAGATTTTTCTGAAGAGCCGCCGCTCTGTGTGTGCTCTTCGCTCTATTGCCGCTGTGGCGAGCTGCGCAGTTTTAGGCTGGCTGTCCATGTGGGGGTATGACTATCTCAAATACCTTCTTCGAATGGAGAAAGAAAGTCCGACGCTGTATCTCCCTACAATTTGGTATGAAGGACTTGTATTTTGCGCTCTTGTTCTGATGCTTCTCTATACTGCCGTTGAGTTTTTTGAGTGCGCGCGCGGCATTTTTGACTCTGAAACGGCTGAAAAATTGACCGCAGGGGAGGAAAAGAACTCATGATTAGCCTGGCTCTTGTGTCTCTTGGAATCCTTGTTGCACTGCTTACTGTTGGTGTGCCTCTTCCGTTTTGTTTTGGCGGCGCTCTAGCCTACATGAGCATTGCCGGAGAGGTTTCAATGAAGGGTATGCTGATGTGGGGATTGCAGCAGATTCTCAGCCCTACACTTCTGTGCGTTCCTCTTTTTATCTTTGCCGGCAGTCTGATGGGAGCCAGCGGAATAGCGCGCTACCTGCTTGATTTTGTGGATGCGTTTGTCGGCAGAGTTCGAGGCGGTCTCGGAGTTGTCGCTACGATTACGTGCGCTGTCATCGGCGCCATTTCGGGCAGCGGATTTACGGGTGTTGCGGCCACAGGTCCTATTCTGATTCCGCGAATGGTAGAGCGCGGTTATCCGCGCGGATATGCGACGGCGCTCATTACTGACTCATCTATTTTAGGGCTTCTGATTCCGCCCAGCGTCATCATGATTGTATACGGCTGGATAACTGAGACGTCGATTCTTGCCTGTTTCCTTTCGACGGTTGGTCCCGGTCTCCTTGTAACACTTCTGTTCTCTATTATTAACATTATCTGGTCGCGCAAGTTCCCGCTTGTGCTTGAAAAGCCTCTGTCAAAGCAGGAACGCCGTAAGGAAATCTGCCGTCGCGGATGGAAAGCCCTTCCTGCTCTTGTCATGCCGGTCATTATCCTTGGCGGCATCTACGGAGGAATTATGACTCCGACTGAAGCAGCTGCAGCTGCTGTTGTCTATTCCATTCCTGTCGGATTTTTCATCTACGGCGGGCTTCACGGAAAGAATTACTGCCAGGTGGCGAAGGAATCGGCTGTATCTGTCGGCGCGATCATGATGATGATTATGTGCAGCATGATGCTGAGTCAGACATATCTGATGCTCCAGATTCCTCAGGCAATTGTCAAAACCGTTTTCGGAATCACTCAGGACAGAACAGTTCTGCTGATTCTCATCAACCTTCTTCTGCTGTTCATCGGCATGATCGTGAACGACCTGACGGGCGTCATTCTGATTGCCCCGCTGCTTCTGCCGCTTGTTAAAGCGATTGGGGTCGATCCGATTCACTTTGCCGCCATCATGGGCGTTAACCTTGCGATTGGCGGCGTGACTCCGCCTTACGCGTCAATTCTGTACCTCGGAATGCGTGTTGGCAAGGTCGAGTTCACCGAAATTCTTGGTCCGGCGATGGTTTTTGTTGTCCTTGGCTACCTGCCGGTCATGATTTTGACGACGCTCTGGCCGCCTTTGGCTTTGTGGCTGCCCAGTCTACTTGGGTATGTTCAGCTGCCCTAACGGGCTGCAGGTGTTTTCGGCGCGTTTTGAGCGTGCCGTTTTAAGAGTAGTTGGAATGATGCGCAAAAATCAGGAGGCGAGTGTTATGATGAAACGTATGTGTGTTGCTGCTCTGTGTGCTCTGCTGTCCATTTCTACTGTTGCGTGCGCTGCTGAAAAGACGTATACGTGGAAAATTTCGACGATTCGTCCTGCCGGAACGGCGATTGACAACGATGTCCGCGCTTTTATCGACGAGATCAAGACAAAGACGAACGGCAGAATTACCATCGAAATCTATCCCAATGCTCAGCTTGGGGACTATACTGTTGTTCAGGAGCGCGTCAGCGTGGGATCCGTCGAAATGGCAGTTCAGTCAATCAGCACCTCGGTTGACCGCCAGCTTCAGCTTTTGAATCTTCCGTACCTCGTCAAAGACTGGGATGGAATCCGCAACAACTACCGCATGGGCACTCCGTTCATGGACTGGGCTGCAAAACGTCTTGCCAGACAGGATATCAAACTGCTTGCGGTGTGGCCTTCCTACTTCGGCGGCGTAGCTCTTGCCAAAGAACCCAAAGCTCCCGGCGACCCTAGCGTGGCAAAGAATCTGAAGTGCCGCGTCATGCCTCAGAAGTCCTATGAGCTGCTTGGCGAATCTCAGGGATACATGGCGACACCTCTGCCCCTTGCCGAGACGTTCACGGCACTTCAGACGGGCATTGTCGACGGAATCTTTGGAGCCGGCGCAGAGGGCTACTACGCGAACTTCCGCGATGTGATTAAGTACTACATCCCTTCAAATACTCATGTTGAAGCCTGGCCGCTTATTATCAACATGGAGCTGTGGGAATCGCTGTCTGAGGGCGATCAGAAGATCATCGCCGATGCGGCAAAGAACCTTGAGGATCGTCGTTTTGCCGTCGCAGAAGCAGACACCGCTGTCAACGAAAAGAAGCTTGAGGATTACGGTATTAAAGTTCTCCGCCTGACGCCCGAAGAGCTGACGAAATGCGCTGAAGCTGCCAGAAAGGCTATTTTCCCTGCAATCCGCGAAGCGATTGGTCCTAAAAACTTTGATGCAGCTGTAAAGCTCATCGTCGAGTAATCTTTGTGCGCTGCCAGTCAGGGGGAGATTCTCCCCCTGATTTTTAACGCTGAATTTGTTCAACAATAGCACATTAGTTTTGTGTTAAACATGCCCTGTTCAGTTTTATGGAGGTAAACAGCATGGAATTATATCATCTCAGAAGAGTAAAGATTACGGACATTCAGCTGTCCGACAAAACTGAAATTATTGGCGGTGTTCTGTATGTCAATGCGGCAGAACTTCGCGCTCATATTCTGGAAGATCGGTGCCTCAAAGATGTGACGCTTGAAGTGGCGCGTCCGGGGGAGAGCGTCCGAATTGTGCCCATCAAGGATATTCTGGAGCCGCGCGCGCGACTGGATGAAAATGAAGATTCATTTATCGGCACCATTACCGACGCAAATTATCAGGCAGGCGTCGGAACGTGCGTTGTTCTGGACGGCGCGTGCGTCGTGACGTCCGGAAACATGGTCAATTTCCAGGAAGGTCTTATTGATATGAGCGGTCCTGGCGCTGACTTCTGCCTGTTCTCGAAGAAAGTTAACCTTGTGCTTGTCATGGAGCCTGCCGACGGTATCACGAAGCCGGAGCACGAGCGCGCTGTTCGTCTGGCTGGCGTTAAAGCGGCTCGTTATCTTGGCGCTGCAGGCAGAACTGTCGCGGAATATACAGAAAGAACGTATCCTGTCTATTCGGTTGAAGAACGTCTTATGAAGTTCCCCGAGCTTCCTAAAGTGCTGTATGTCTGCCAGGCAATTGCTGAGGGACTTCTTCATGACAACTATATTTACGGCGTCAACGCTCAGGGCTGTCTGCCTGTGCTGTGCGCCCCGACAGAACTGATGGACGGCGCGGTTATCAGCGGCAACTGCGCGGCTCCCTGCCATAAGCACACGACGTATCATCATCAGAACAACCCTATTGCCGAAGATCTTCTTGATGAAGACGGCAAGACGCTGAATCTCATGGGCGTTGTCGTTGCTCCTGTAAAGACGGCGTTTGTCGAGAAAGAACGCATTGGCCGCCAGGTGTTCAAGCTTGCAAAAATGCTCGGCGTTGACGGCGCAATTATTTCAGAGGACGGCGGCGGCAACCCTGAGGCTGACCTGATGTTCGTTGACCGTCTTTTTGAAAAGGCAGGCATTAAGACGGTGCTCGTTACCGATGAATATGCCGGTGCAGACGGCGCGTCCGCGGGACTCGCTGATGTGACTCCTGAAGCTGATGCGGTTGTCACCAACGGAAACGGCAACCAGCGCGTCACTCTGCCCCCTATGGATAAAGTTATCGGCGTTCTGGACAGCGTAGAGCACATCACGGGCGGACATGCCGGCGGTCTGCACGAAGACGGCTCAATCGACATGGAAATCGCCGGAATCATGGGTTCTACAAATGAGCTTGGCATTGAACATCTCAGAACCATTGCCATCTGAGGAGGAACAGAATTATGAGTGCGATTAAAGCAGTTCACTATATTAACCAGTTCTATGGACAGATCGGCGGCGAGGAAAAAGCCGGGGTCGGTCCGTCGTTCCTTGATGGAGCAGGCAGCCTTGGCTCTCAGATTGAAAAAGCCTTTGACGGCGAGATTGAGATTGTAAAGACGATTATCTGCGGCGACAACTACTCGGCAGAACATACAGACGAAATAAAAGAACTTGTGTTTAAGACTATTGCTGACTGCGAAGCAGGCTTCTTTATCGCCGGCCCGTCATTTGCCGCAGGACGTTACGGAATGGCGTGCGGCACGCTGTGCCAGGCTGTTGCAAAAGAGTTAAAGCTGCCTGTTATCGCAGCGATGAACACTGTCAGCCCTGGCGTTGATATTGCCAAGCGTGACATGTATATCGTTGAAACCAGCGATTCTGCCCGCGACATGAAAAAAGCCCTCGAAGGCATGGCGCGCATCGGCAGGAAACTGCTGAAAGGTGAGCCTATTGGAATGCCCAGCGAGGAGGGGTATATTCCCCGCTGCGTGCGCGTGAACGTCCGCGAGGAAAAACGAGGTGCGCGCCGCGCTGTGGATATGCTGATCGCTAAAGTGACGGGACAGCCTTATGTGACAGAGCTTCCCATGCCGACGTTTGACCACGTTCCGCCCGCACCGGCTGTTACAGATATTACTCATGCTCTGCTTGCCATCGGCACGGAAGGCGGCATCGTTCCTCGCGGCAATCCTGACAGAATTGAAGCTCACAATGCTTCGAAATGGAAGAGCTACAGCCTTGTCGGCATTCAGACGCTGAAGAGCGGGGATTACGAAGTTGCGCACGGCGGATACGATCCCGTCCCCGGCAACGCGAACCCGAACCGAGTTCTTCCGCTTGACGTGGCGCGCGCATGTCAGAAAGAAAACCGTTTCGGCAGCCTCTTGGAAGAGTTCCCTGTCACGGTCGGCAACGTTACGGCAGTTCGCTCTGCTGAACGTTACGGACACGAAATGGGGCTCATGCTTCTTGAAAAGGGCGTTAAAGGCATCGTTCTGACCTCGACCTGAGGCACTGGTACGCGTTGCGGCGCAACGCTTGCCCGTGAAATTGAACGAGTCGGAATTCCCGCAGCGCTCATCACGGCAGTTCCGCCCATTGCCCTGACTGTCGGTGCAAACAGAATTGTCCGCGGCGTTGCCATTCCCACGCCTATCGGCAAACCTGATGAAGAGCCTGAACAGGAATACGCAATCCGCATGAAAATTTTCAACAGAGCACTCGAAGCGCTTTGCGCTGACATCAAAGAGCAGACGGTCTTTGACGTGTAAGCGATGCTGATCCTGTCCAATAATCCGCTGGTTGCTGAGTCGCATAGCGATTGCTGCGCATTTGTGCAGGGTTTGCCGACAGACGTTCTGTACAAAGCCTTGGATTATATCGCAGCCGGAGAGTATTCTCTTTTTGCTCATCCTATTGCTGGGAATGAGCGCCTTTTAAGAAATCCTTTCCGTACTGTTGTGCTTGAATCCGCTGAGACAAAAAATGGGATGACGGCTGAACAGCAGCTGGCGTATCTGAATCGCGCGCTCAATAAAATGGAGGCAATTGATTATTCAGAAATACCGCAGAACACGCATACCGACTATCAGACTGTTGATTATGAGCTGTTTTTATGTACTCTGCGCAGTATGCAGCGGTAAGAGAGATGAGAGAAGAAAGCCCTGCTTTTCCAAAAGGAAGAGCAGGGCTTTCTGTGTGTTAAACGCCTTGTGGCACTGCCGGATGGCTTTTGAGTCAGTCTCACCGCTCTTTAATGCG
>JAXEJY010000277.1:0-3317 GCA_034101315.1 Pyramidobacter sp. | reverse complement strand
CATGCGGCAGCATTTCCAGCCCAGCTGATACGCCCGTCCGTTTTTTTCCAAGAAGCCTTTGCTGCACAGCGTATTGACGATGCGTGACGCTGTCGGCAGGGGAATGTCCATGGCTTCGACGATTTCTGAAAGCGTGCGGGTTGGATTGTCCCACGTGAAAAGATCCAGAATGGCGAGGCTTTTTTGAATTGACGAAGTTCCTTCGTTCTTCGTGCTCTGCATTACGCGTTACCTCTTTTATCCTTAGATGTCGTTCCGGTATGCCGGAGGCACCTGCCCTTTACACTGAGCCGGTATTGATTTCAGCAATGGAGTACAGGACAGCCTCGCCGCTGAGAATTGTTCTGTCCCCGTCCTTTGAGCAGTACAGCGTGCCGCCGCGCGAGGACGCCTGATAGGCTGTGATATCGGATTTGTTCAGCTTTTTCTGCCAATAGGGGACGATGTGGCAGTGACCGGATCCGCAGACAGGATCTTCTGGAACGTTCAGCTTGGGGGCAAAACTGCGCGAAACGCAGTCATAACTCTGTCCGGCAGCGGTGATGTGCTGAAGCAGTCCGTCAAGATGCTTCATTTTCTCCATGTCGGGCGAGCACGTTCTGACCTGCTGCTCATTTTCCATCACGCACAGCAGATCTCTGCCCAGATAGGCTTCAAGAGGACGGACGCCGAAAACGGCGGTCATCTCGTCGGTGACAGCAGTCGGCACAAGCTGGTACGACGGAAAGCTCATCTGGTACAGCGCGCCTTTGCGCTCGACGAAGAGCTCTCCGCTCATCGTGCTGAACGCCGCGTGTGTGAGATCAGGTTCGTAGAAGTTCATGATGACGAACGCAGACGCCAGCGTGGCATGTCCGCACAGGTCGATTTCTCCGCCGGGCGTGAACCAGCGCAGGTGATAGCCTGCAGGTTCTTTAACGAGAAACGCCGTTTCAGACAGGTTGTTCTCGGACGTGATTTGCTGCATGGTCGAATCGGGAAGCCAGCTGTCCATCACGCAGATTGCCGCCGGATTGCCGGCAAAAACTCTGTTTGTAAAAGCATCGACGACGTACTGTTTCATTTTTATCCAATTCCTTTCTTGTCACCGTTGTCTGGTTTTTTTCATTATACACTCTGAGCGCTTTTTTGAGGGGAGAGCTTTTGCCGCTCTTTTCAAACTGAAATTTTTTGAAAGCGACTGCTTCTCCTTGACATTTGAAAAGAAGTCTTTGATAATAAAAATCATAATACGGAATAAGTTTTCATATTATGAGAATTTTTCGCGGCTACGTGCGGCAAATCGGAGGTAATGAGTGTGGACATACAATCAGAGATTCGAGCGCTTCTGCCAGAAATAGGCTGGATAAAATCCGGAGATCTTCAGGAAAAAGTCGCGGCGTGCATCGCTGACGCCTTGGCGGAGGGAGGCTGGACGCCGGAGGACATGAAGAGGATTCCGTTTACTCTGCTGATTCCCAATTGCCCGTTTAGCTATCTTGACCACGTTCGGGGGGTGACGCGCACGGCGAAAGCCGCGCTGGACGAGTTTAACGCAGTATACGCGGCGCAGAATCCGGCGTTTGAGATGGACAGCGATCTTCTCGTCGCCGGCGCGCTCCTTCACGACGTAGGAAAGCTGGTTGAGTACAGTCAGAGCAGCGACGGGGCGTTTGAGAAGTCTGGCGTCGGGCGGAATCTGCGCCATCCGTTCACCGGAACGGCGATTGCTCTGCGCAACGGGTGCAGTCCTGAAATTGCGCATATCATCGCCAATCACGCGCACGAAGGCGACGGCACTCTGCGTGCCCCCGAGGCGGTCGTCGTCAACAAGGCGGATTTCATCAACTTTGAGGGGATAAAGTCATTTCTCGGTTTGAAATAGAGAGGGGGGCGTGCCCCCGAAGCGGTCGTCGTCAACAAAGCGGATTTCATCAACTTTGAGGGGATAAAGTCATTTCTCGGTTTGAAATAGGGAGGCGCGGACATGGGCAAAACGTCAATTATGAAAATAATGGGTCATGCGTCGGGGCGCGAAGTAAACGTCGGCGACCGAGTCTGGTGCAGCGTTGACTGGTCGACGGTGCGCGATTTTGCGGGAGCCAACTGCGCGCTTCAGTTTGAACAGATAACGGAGGGGCGCGGAAAAGTCTGGGATCCCGATAAGATTGCGTTTACGTTTGACCTCCAGGCGCCGTCTCATTCTGAAAAAGTTTCCAACAACCAGAAAATTCTGCGCGAGTTCGCGCGGCGTCAGGGAATTACGCGCGTGTTTGACGTCAACAACGGCATCGGTCAGCATGTCATGCTTGAAGCAGGGATGATCAAGCCCGGCGACGTCATCCTTGGGACTGACAGCCACATGAATCTGCTGGGAGCGGTCGGCGCGTTCGCAACGGGTGTCGGCAACACGGACATCGCCGCGTCGTGGATGAACGGCACGAGCTGGTTTCGCGTTCCAGAGACGATGAAGATTGAAGTGACAGGAACGTTCGCGCGCGGCGTGTGCATGCGTGACCTGCTGACTCGAATTATCGGCGATTTGGGCGCAGGCGGCATGGATTTCATGGCGGTTGAGTTCACTGGCAGCGCGATTGAATCTGCCACGCTGGCGCAGAGAATTACGCTGTGCTCCATGGTCACGGAGATGAGCGGCAAGGTGGGGCTGATTATGCCCAGCGGCGAAGTGCTCGACTGGCTTGCTGCGCGCGCCGGCGGCGATGTCGCGGAACGCGCGCTTCAGTTTGCGGCTGATCCTGACGCGCCGTACTGCGCTGTACTGCTTTGTGACGTCAGAAGGCTTGAGCCCCTGGCGTCGTGCCCTGACGCTCCTGACAACGTCAAGCCGATCCGCGAAATTGCCGGAACGCCAATCGATCAGGTTCACATCGGTTCATGCACGAACGGACGCTTTGAGGACATCGCTGCAGCGTATGAAGTTCTGGCAGCAGCAGATTTTAAGCTGTCGAGTTCCGTGCGCGTCATCGTTACCCCCAGCACGCGCGAAGTTCAGCTGGAGTGCCTGCGATCGGGAATTGCCGAGAAGCTCATCGCCGCCGGCGTCGTATTCACGAATCCTACGTGCTCTCTCTGCACGGCAGAGCACTACGGAGCGCTCCCCAGCGGCGACATCGGCTGTTCCACGACAAACCGCAACTTCATCGGTAAAGTCGGCAAGGGCAGTCACACGTATCTGATGAGCCCCATGTCAGCGATGGCGGCGGCAGTTCGCGGCGTCATCACTGATCCGCGCGATATTCTGTGCTAGGGAGGAAAGAACTGATGCTGGAAATTCTCAAAGGGCGGGCATGGGTGTTCGGCGACAACGTCGACACGGA
>JAXEJY010000276.1:0-3300 GCA_034101315.1 Pyramidobacter sp. | reverse complement strand
ATCTCTTTTTCTTCCAGTTCAAGAGCTTCAAGACGCGAGGCGAGCTTTTTCAGTTCCTCTTCAACAGTTCCCGTGAGGGCTGAAGGCAGTTCCACTTTAGAGACGCTGTGCTTCAGACAGAGCTCCTGAACCTGCTCCTCGCGGCTGCGCAGGAAAAACACACTGCCCCACGCGATACCTGCCTCACCTTTTCCAGGGACTGAGAGAGCGCACTCGGCATCAGCGCCAAGCGCTTCTGCGACCGCGTCTTTCCACGCAGCAAGCTGTTCTGGACGTCCCGTGCCGAGGAACCCGGCAACCATGCGGCTGCCCTCAGTAACCATCGACAGAGGCATCTTAAACTCGCGCAGTCCTGTGAGCGTACTACGCAGTCCCAAAGCCTGCTGAATTTCAGATTTTACTTCCGTCTGACGGCGTTCCTTGAGGCGGACTTCATCGGCCATTGACTTGACATTGACGCCGGAAGTCCGACAGGCGAGCTCCTCAAAAGACATGTCATCGCGTTCGCCAAGCATACGGCCGAGCGATCCGACAGGATCCTTATAGTAAGGGGCAAGGAAGCGCGTCAGATAATGAACATCGCTCAGCGCAGCGCCGTACTCCGCGCTGTCCTGAGAACTGCGGACAGCGGCAGCATCGTTTGCAGAGTCCTTCTCAGGGGCGGAAATCTCACAAATTCCGCGCGCCTGAAGCACGGACAGGATGTCTTTTACCGCTGTTCGATGCGCGTATAACTCAACTTTCTTGACGCTAGCAACGGCCATATCGAGACACCACCTCTTCCGCTAACCACTGTGCAGTTTTCTCCACCGCGCCCTTATGGGCCTCCACAAACTTCTCCGCCTCTGCCTTTCCGTCCGCAACGATCTTTTCAGACTTCACAGCGGCTTCAGCTTCCACCTTCGCTAAACGCTCGCGGTACGTGCGGAACTGACTCTGCTTCGCTTCCTTGACTCGGAGCGCCGCAGCGTCACGGGTTTTGGCGACAAGATCCGACGCTTCAGCTTTCGCATCGGCAACCTTTTTCGCGGCCTCAGCCTCCACACCTCTGATCTCATCAGTCAGACTGGTCGACATACGCTCACCTCCTCCCATCTTCAGCCGTTAGGAAAATTTTTTCCAAAAAACCTCGGAATCCATCAGAGACATGCGGTATATGGATTCCAGACTGTTATATTTTAGGTTTTTGAACGTCATGTGTCAATTGCCACAAATCAATTCTGCACCGCCGTTTTGATTTTTTCGGCTCAAGTTTTCTTAAAAAATTCATTTCAATCAACTCTTTACAAAATTATACCGATTTTTAGAAGAAATTTAGCACCTAACTTGCATTATTATTAATAAATTTAGAGCGTATTTCAAACTTACCCACTCATTTTGCAAGTGTTTTGATATTATATGAAATTCGTTCCTTTTGTTCCTCTATTTATACGTCTCGTACAATTCAAAAATTACTACTCATAGTTTTTAACGACAAGTAACTTTTACTTAAAGTTTTCATCGTTCCGCAGGAGACATAAAAGACTTGCGCTCTCCCCGTTCATGGGTTAGACTTCTGCATAAAGGATGTGATTTCATGTCAAAACTCAACTGGAAGCCCGGCACGCTTCTGGCGCCCCTTCCGTCAGTCATGGTGTCCTGCGGAACAATGGAGCGCCCCAACATCATCACCGTCGCGTGGACAGGAATCGTCAACTCAGATCCGGCGATGACCTACGTATCAATCAGACCGGAACGCTACTCCTACGAACTGATCAAAAACAGCGGCGAATTCGTCATCAATCTGGTGACAAAACCTCTCGTCTGGGCTTTGGATTGGTGCGGCGTCAAATCAGGACGCGATGTCGACAAGTTCGCAAAACTCAACCTGACGCCCGAACAGGGCGCGAACGTCAGCGCGCCGCTCATTGCGGAAAGCCCTGTCAATCTGGAGTGCACCGTTGAGCAGATTCTCCCTCTGGGCACGCACTCCATGTTCCTCGCAAAAATCGCCTCAGTCAACGTCGCGCCGAAACTGCTTGACGCAAAAGGCGTTCTGCGCCTCGACAGAGCAGGACTCGTCGTCTACAGTCACGGAGAATATTACGCGCTCGGGCGTCAGCTCGGCACGTTCGGCTTTTCTGTCAGAAAAAAATAACGCGCTTTGCCCTATGCACAAAAGACGGCGGCGGACTTTCTGATCTCTTTCAGAAGTCCGCCGCCGTCTTGCGATGGTGTGCAAATCAATGCGAGCATCTCTGCGATTCGCGCGCAATCCACTCGTCGAGAAAAGTAAGCTGCTCGGGGGTGTGAAACCAGTGCTCGCCGTTTTTCATGACAGTCAGTGAAGCGCCTATGCGCCGCGCAAAAGACGACATCGTCTCGCACGGAGTCAGGAAATCTTTCTCTCCGTACAGAATGCTCGTCGGAGCTGTCCATTGAATGGGATGGGCGCGCACAGCGCACAGATAATCCCACGACAGCGTTTCGCCATACGCCGCAGGTATTTCTCTCTTCTCGCGCAGCTCATCTTCACTCACGCCGGCGCGCTGCATCATATCGCCAATAAGCTTTTCCATGTCCACAATCGGCGAGATGAAGTACGCCCGCTCAATGGGAGAGGCGTGCAGAGCATACATGACGAAAAACGCGCCAATGCTGTTTGCAATAACTGATACCCTCGCGCCGCCGGCGCTGAGCGCGTCAAAATAGTTCTGAAACTCCCCCTCAGCCTCCCACGGCGTCTGCGCCGTGTAATCAAAGCCAATGACACGGCAGTCCGCAAAAACCGCGCGATAGCGCTGGGCCTCAGCAGCGCTACCGCCCTTGCCGTGCACATAAATGACTGTTTTTTCCATGAGTGTACACCACCTTCTTCAGCAACAGCACGAGAAATAATTACAGCGCACCACACAAAACGTCCCCGGCACGCTGTGCCGGGGACGTTTTGCGTTCTTCATCGAACGATATTTTTGAAATGGAGCGGATGACGGGGTTCGAACCCGCGACCCTCAGCTTGGGAAGCTGATGCTCTACCAACTGAGCTACGTCCGCATAGCGAAAGTATTATACACCGCCGCCGCGCGGCGCGCAAGGGTTATTTTCCGGCGCTGAGAAGAACTCCGATCGGCTGAAGATAGGTGACGTTGTCGCAGACGATTTTGACAATCACGGCAATCGGAACGGACAGAAGCGCTCCGGCGGCGCCCCAGATCCACGCCCAGAGGAGAAGGAAAAAAAGTATCACGGTGGGGCTGAGGTCAAGACTTTTTCCCATGAGTTTCGGACCGACGACGTTGCCGAAAAGCACCTGCACGAACA
>JAXEJY010000275.1:0-4326 GCA_034101315.1 Pyramidobacter sp. | reverse complement strand
ACCGCGCCATTGAGTGGATTGCCGACGACGAGCTTGTCGAAGCCACGCCCAAGGAGATCAGAATCCGCAAGGCTATTCTGGACATGAACGAGCGCAAAAAAGCGGAAAAGCTCCGCAACGAAGCATAGCGGCGCTCTCACCCCCCAAAAGGAGAATCGCATTGAACAGATCAGTCACTGTATTCGGGGCAGGAAGCTGGGGAACGGCTCTGGCTCAGAGTCTTGCCCGCAGCGGAAATGACGTATGTCTGTGGTGTCACGTTCCAGAGCACGCCCGCGCCATCAATCAAAACGGCTATAATCCTGAATACCTGACAGATTATCAGCTTTCGCCCCACATTCAGGCGACCTGCTCCCTTGAAGAGGCTTCAGCATTTTCAGATCTCTGGCTGTTTGTGACGCCGACGCAGTTTCTGCGCTCGCTCCTTGAGCGGCTGCGCCCGTATTTCCGGCCGGGCATTGAAGCGGCAAACGCCGCGAAGGGAATGGAAATCAGCTCGCTGAAGCAGATCAGCCAAATCTTTGAAGAAGTCTTTCCCGACGCGGCATATACGGTCATTTCCGGTCCCAGTCATGCAGAAGAGGCAATACGCGATCTGCCGCTCGCCCTTGTTGCAGCGTCGGAGCATCCGGCATCTGCGATGATGTGGCAGGATATTTTCAATCGAGAAAACTTCCGCGTCTACACCAATCAGGACGTCATCGGCGTTGAAGTGGGCGGCGCTGTCAAGAATGTCATCGCCATCGCGTCAGGATTCCTGTACAGCATGGAAATGGGCGACAACGCGACAGCCGCGATGGTCACGCGCGGATTGGCAGAGGTCGTTCGGCTTGGCTGCGCTCTTGGCGGAAAAGTCCAGACGTTTGCCGGACTTGCAGGCGTCGGCGACCTCATGGTGACAGCGTACAGCCGCCACTCGCGCAATTTCCGCCTCGGCGAAATGATCGGCGAAGGACTCTCTCTTGACCAGGCGATTCAAAAGCTCGGACAGGTTGCCGAGGGCGCGTACACGGTCAAAGCGGTAAAAATGCTGTCGGAAAAGATCGGCGTTGACATGCCAATTTCCGAAGCCGTCTGGGCAGTTCTCTACGACGGTCTTGAACCGCGCGCCGCCGTCAAAAGACTCCTGAGCCGCGATCCCAAGCCGGAATATTGATTCGCGCCAGCACTCATGAGCTTACGGTAAGTTAAACTTTCTTGCCTTTACCCGAGAAATATTGTATACTTTCCTCATATTCCTTATTATGAAGGAGGTGTATTGTAATGGCAGTTAAGGTTAACGTTGATACGTGCGTTGGTTGCGGCGCCTGCGAGGGTGCATGCCCCGTCGGAGCTATCAGCATGGAGGACGGCAAGTCCAAGATTGACGAAGGCAAGTGCGTCGAGTGCGGCGCCTGCGTCGGCAATTGCCCTGTCGAGGCTCTTTCCCTGTAATGCAGCTTTTATGGCCGTTCTCAAGCGAGGGCGGCCAGTTTTTTTTATTAAAATCGCTCAGACATGGGCAAAAAAAACACATTCTCTGCTGAACGTGCCAGCGGAGAATGTGTTTTTTGCGTAGTGTCAGTTCTACTCCAGAAAATCCCGAAGTTTTTTGCTGCGGCTTGGATGGCGCAGTTTTCTCAGCGCCTTGGCTTCTATCTGGCGAATGCGCTCGCGCGTGACGCCGAAGCGCCGTCCGACCTCCTCAAGCGTATAGGAACGGCCGTCTTCAAGCCCGAATCGATAGCGAAGCACTTCACGCTCTCTGTCTGAAAGGGCGTCAAGCATCTCTTCAATCTGCTCGTGAAGCAGATTGCCGGCGGCAGACTCCTCCGGACTGGGCATGTTTCTGTCCTCGATAAAATCTCCAAGCTGACTGTCCTCTTCTTCTCCGATGGGAGTTTCAAGGGAAACAGGCAGCTGGGATATTTTGCGGATCTCCTCAACGCGCCCCGTGTCAATCTCCATTTCAGCGGCAATTTCCTCGTCAGTGGGCTCTCTGCCAAGCCTCTGAACCAGCTGACGCGAGATTCGCGTCATTTTGTTAATTGTCTCGACCATGTGGACAGGAACTCGGATTGTGCGTGCCTGATCGGCGATGGCGCGAGTAATTGCCTGGCGAATCCACCACGTTGCATACGTGCTGAATTTAAAGCCCTTGCGGTAGTCAAACTTTTCAACCGCACGGATCAGACCGAGATTGCCCTCCTGAATCAAATCGAGGAACAGCATACCGCGCCCGATGTATTTCTTTGCAATGCTGACGACAAGCCGGAGGTTGGCGTCGATAATCTGCTGTTTCGCGACAGGATCGCCAGCTTCCACTCTCATTGCCAGCTCTTTTTCCTTTTCGGTGTCGAGCAGCGAAACTTTGCCTATTTCGCGCAGGTACATGCGGACAGGATCTGACAGAGGAACGTCTTCCATGCGCCCCAAATCCTCTCCGTATCCGACAATTTCGTCGCCGGCAGCGTCGTCTGCTCCAAGATCATCAGCCAGAGTGTCAGGCATTTCGCGCGCCGCACGTTCTGAACGGTTTTGGGGCTGATCGCGCTTTGCGCTCTTCGTACTGCTCGCTTTTTGAATCATTTTCTCGCGCGCCTGTTCGTCATCGACAACTTGAATGCCAAGCTCACTCAGGTTAATGAACACGTTGTCAATGATTTCAGTGCTCCAGAACTCCGGCGGGATGAACTTCTCTATGTCTTTATGCGTGACATAACCGCTTTTTCGCCCTTCGATAATGAGTTCGCGCATTCGCCCCATCATGGAGCGGAGAAATTCTGCGCTGTTCTCAGCTGTGCTCGTTTTAGGATTCTTATTCTCTTCCGCCGGTTGATTTTTCTCTTCTGAGGCAGAAACGGCGGCCTCCGGCTTGACCTGATCAGGAGAGGAGGACAGCTCTGCTTTTTTGACAGATTCTTCTGTCGCAGTGTCGGCAGAGCTTTCAGCCTGTGCAGTTTTCTTAGCTGGGGCGCGCTTTTTGACCGTTTTTTTTGCGCCGGTCTGTTTATTCGCGGCTTCAGGCTGCTGATCTGATTTTCCCGATGCGGACTTTTTCTGAGTTTCTTTTATCTCTACACTCTTTGATTCTGTTTCCAGTTCTTTCACGTTATTCACCTTTTGCTCAACCGCCGTGCCTTCAGCGGGATCAGACGTTGCCCTGCCGGCAGTTTTTGACGTTCGAGATTTGCGTGCAGACGCTCCGGAAGTCTTCCGCGAGCGCCCTGATGCAGAGGCGGTATTCCCGGCCGAAGACGTCTTTTTCTGTGTTTTGACGGCGTCTTCTGACTCCGGAGTCTGCGGTGCAGCGCTCTTTTTTAAAGCTGTCATCCGAGTTTCCTCCTTATATCTCCTATCCTGCAAAACAAGGCATCATAACTCTACGCACACAAAACAATCTCCGTGCAAGCGCGCTCTTGGCGCGCTCACGCAGAGCCTCTTTAAGCCTACTGTTCTTCACAGTCTTTTATGTCGCCAGCCCCCATTCTCATCTCATAAAAAAGAGGCAGCGCGACTGACGGCGACGGCCCTACAACGAGCCGAGTTGCTTCAAGCTGAAAATTCTGAAGCTCTGATGTCATCACTAGATCGCGCGGAACGTCTGTTTCATAAGAGAGAGGGGCGCGGATAAAACCAAGTTTTTCTGCGTAAAAAGGGATGAACGGATCGCGGGATTTCCATTCTTTCAGCCGTCGCGCCATATCAGCAAGGCAGTCGCGTTCATCAAACACCGGCACAGTCGCCATGAATGCGATGACCTTATACCGCGACAGGGGCACTTTATTGCTCCAAAAAGTGCAGTCCGTGACGCCGGCTTTTATTTCTTCATGATCAGCGGCAAAAGACGACGCGAACTTCTCCATCTCGCGGCTGTATCCTAAAACGAGCGTAAAGGGAGCTTCGGACGGGACATTTCTGACTTCAAGGACGGATTCTTCCCACATCATACTGCCGGCGACGCCGCCTGTTCCGCAAAGATAAAGGAGCTCACTGCCCAACGACATGGCCTGAGCTGAGATGATGCCGAGCGACGCGCTATGGAGAGCTGCCATCGAAATTGAACCGCGTTCAAAATTGAAGCCCCCCCAGCACCCGACTTCTACGTCCAGTTCGCTGTCCCAGTAGGGTATGCACATGAGCGGCCCTCCTTGTGTCAATACTCTAAAGTCCTGTGTTATATTATCACATGAAACGGATTAAAAGTGGCACGTTCTGCATAATAATTTTATCAGTATTTTTACGTGTGTTCTCGGGAGCGTCAAGAATTTTGTGTAACCTCCTAAAAGATACCTCACCGCTTGACGCACATTTAGTTGTCTATAACGTGTAAACCGCAGCCCGAAG
>JAXEJY010000274.1:0-4075 GCA_034101315.1 Pyramidobacter sp. | reverse complement strand
TAGTGTTACAATCACCCATAGAAAGACTCCTCTCTTTTCCCGTATGGTGGTGTTTTGGGTGATGCTATCTTACAGGAAAAAACGGGGTCTTTCTATTTTTTTACGCGACCGCGTTTACACAAAATATTTTACGCTCTCGCTCGTTCGCATAAAATGAAAAACGCCGGATATAGATATTTATGACGAAAACTTTTCTTCACCATGTGGTAAAGATTAAAGCCGTCTACAAAGGCGATTACTCGTTCTGGCATATCGATACTCCTTAAAAAATTTCCCCCGCAGCCAAGGGCATACGGGGGGGCTGTGGGGTTACAAATCCACAGGGATTATTTACGGATATTTTACCTGTTAGGACGACGTTTGTCAATCACGAGAATAAGTTGCACGTTCAACATACGGCAAAATTCAGGTTTTACGGCTTTTCCGGCACGGGCGTTCCGTCGCGCAGCGCGTCGAGGTAATTGGCATACCACTGAAGCATAGTTTGGCGCACGTCAAGCCGCTGTGCATAGTTATACGCAGCGCGCACGGCGTTTTCTTCCATGTGCGCTAGCTGAAGCTCAATAGCGTCCACGGGCCAGCCCGCTTCATTAAGCCGCGTCGACGCCATTGACCTGAATCCATGCATAGACATTTCATCTTTAGCGTATCCTATTCGCCGCAGCGTCGCCAGCATTGCCATGTCAGATAGCGGACGCTCTTTTGTCCGAGGCGTCGGAAAGACATACTCTGATCCGCCGCAGCACAGTCGCGCCTTTTGCAAAATGCCGACGACCTGAGATGAAAGAGGTATGAGATGAGGACGGCGCATTTTCATTCGCTCTGCCGGGATTGACCAGATGTTCCGGTCAAAGTCTATTTCAGTCCACTTTGCAAGCCGCACTTCACCGGAACGCAAAAAACAATACGCAACCGTCAGCATTGCCCACTTTACAGACGACTCAGGGAGCGCGTGAATCGCCCTCATAATCTCGCCGATTTTTAACGGATTCGTAATTGTCGCACGATGTTTCTCCTGCGAAGGAGCTAAAGCACCGCGAAGATCCTGCGTCACATCTCTCTCACACGCGCCGATGGCGACACCGTAGCGGAGAATCATGCCGATGAGCTGACACACGTCGCGCGAGACATCTGTGTAGCTGAACTCCTCCACTTTTCGCACAAGCCACAAGACATCTCTTGCTTTAATCTCATCTGCTGGTGTCTCTCCAATGTACGGAAACACATAACGGCGCAGACGGCTTAACTGCTTCAGCTGTGTTTTCTCAGTGACTTTTAATCTGTATTTCTTGTCAAACCAGTCTTCTGCAAGCTCAGCAAAGAACAATCCGCTCTGTTCCCGACGCACCTGACGCTGGCGAAGCTCATCTCGCGCGTGACGAGCTTCATACAGGCTCATCTCAGGAAACGTCCCGAGAATCTTTTTGCACGCCTTAGCGCCGTTTTTCCGTGATTGCTGGCGATAAAGCCACGACTTCCGCCCCGATGGAGCGATGAGCAGATAAAGACCGTCACTGTCGCATACCTCATACCGCTTTTCTTTTACAGGAATAGCCCGCGCTTTTTTATCCATCAGCATGTCCTCGTCCCTCTCCCTGACTGAATTTTTGCATTGCAGTCCACAAAACCGGCAAAAATGCCTCCGTGGTCTATTTTGTGTACTGCAAACTTTCTTTTTCTGTCGTAATTTTTCTTTCTGACGGATTTAGGATAACAAAAAGACCCTTGCAAATGCAAGGGCCTTTCGTTCTCTTTCTTATTTTTTTCTTTCTGTTTCTTTCTAGCTGGTGCTCAGGAGGGGACTCGAACCCCTACGCCGTCATGGCAGGGGATTTTAAGTCCCCTGTGTCTACCGATTCCACCACCTGAGCACATTAATCTTGGATATAATATCATATGTCTTCTCCTGACTCAAGGTTACTTTACTATTTTATCAGATGTGTCTTATAATGTTTTTATTTGCTGTAGTGTATAACAGTCATCGAGAAATAAACAGATATTCAACGTGTATTCAAGTATTGGTGATACAGTATACCGGTTTTTGTCATTTTTTTATATAATGATGCCGAAAGAACGAGAACACAAGAGCGGCAGGTGAACTGTATGTTAAGCGAAACTAAAATTCTCCGGCTTGCAGTGCTTGACAGGCGCTATATGGTCTGCGACGGTGACTGTTTGTATATTGAAGTTTTGCCGTCGGGGAAAAAAACGTGGATTTTTCGCCAGCGCAAGAAGGACGCGTCAATCAAGAAGACTCTAGGACATTACCCTGCAATGTCGCTTCGCGAAGCTCGCGCGGCTCGCGACGCTCTTCGAGAAGAACGTCGCGGGCGAAAATCGGAAATGACTTTTCGCATGCTTGCAGAACTGAGGATGACAAAAAAAGTATATGGAATCCTGAGTGAACGGCACTCACAGAAGCTCAAAACCCGCTATGAGCAATACATTTTCCCTTTTATCGGCGATATTCCTGTTTCAGATTTGACGGCAGCAGAAGTCTTGCAGCTTGTGCAGAGGACAGAAGAGGTTTCTCCAAATCTTGCCCACTGCCTTTTGGGTATGATCGGCCAAGCGCTTCGCTTTGGAGTATCTATGGACGTTGTCGCTTCAGATGTTACTCGCGACCTCAGAAATGCCTTGAAAGTCGCCGTCACGAGACACAGAGCTTCAACAACAGATCCTGCGCAAATAAGCCGTCTGATGCGGGCAATTAAACAATTGCCCGATGGTGTTGTTAAATATGCACTACTCCTTCAGGCGTACACGTTTGTCAGACCAGGTGAGCTTCAGCGGGCTGAATGGAAAGAGTTTGATCTGGCTGGAAGTCTATGGAGAATCCCTGCAGAAAAGATGAAGAAGCGCCGGCCGCATATTGTGCCGCTCTCTAGACAGTCTGTTGATATATTAAAAAAAATGCAAGCGCTGCGACGCGAATCAAACTATGTGTTTGTTCTGCGCGGCGAAACACATATTTCAGATGTCACGCTGCTTAATGCTCTCCGGCGCCTTGGCTTTGATAAAAATGAAATGTCGCTGCACGGCTTTCGTTCAATGGCGAGCACGACGCTCAATGAACACGGGTGGTCGTCAGATCTTATTGAGCTTCAGCTTTCTCACGTTGAAGGGAATAACGTGCGTGCGGCATATAACTTTGCAGAACACCTCGACAGACGGCGTGACATGATGCAGTGGTACAGCAATTACCTCGACACATTGCCGCAAAGCGAAGAGGTTTTTAGCTTATTAATGACTTGATACAAAAGCTATTTAGACGCGCTGCAAGACCCTTACTTTTAACCTGTTGATACCTTATCACCCTATTGCCACATTCTTTCTCTTCAATATTACTTTGAACAGAAAACAATCGCCTGAAATCTCGCTTATCTTGCACTTGACCCGAATAGAGAATATGTTATGCTTGTATATATGAAAGCCGTCATTGGAGCAGCCAAATGAGCGCGGCTGACAAAACAGAGCAACACAGCACCGTGTTTTTGGTACTCAACTAGGTACTCAAAAAAATAAAAGGATAAGTAAAACCACGGCTTTACGATTAACTTAGGAGCTTGCCCCAAGCTCCTAAGTTTTTGTCTTGTCACTCTTCTCCCTTTACTCTGGGCGTAATGTTGTTCTTTTTGTTTTTGTGTGCTAAAGTAGATCAGGTAATAACGAATTAAAGTAGCGAGTGTTCTTTATGCGCAGAGGAGGCGTTTTCAATGGAAAAATGGAAAGATAAACTGACGGATCAGCTTGCGCGTGCGTTTCTTTCGCTTCAAGACGTCAATGAGGTCTACGCTTTTCTCGAAGACGTGGCGACAATTGGCGAAATTCGTTCGCTGGCCCAGAGGCTCGAAGTTGCCCATCTCCTTCAGAACGGACACACGTACCCGCAAATCGCTCAGTCGACGGGAGCCAGCACAGCAACGATCAGTCGCGTTCGCAAATATCTCGACTATGGCGCTGACGGTTATCGAATTGTTCTTGAACGGCTCCGCACTGACGAAAAAAACGAAGAATAGCTATATTGTATCTTTATTCAGTTTACACGAACGAGGCAGACACACTGTGTCTGCCT
>JAXEJY010000273.1:0-6309 GCA_034101315.1 Pyramidobacter sp. | reverse complement strand
GCTGTCCGCAAAGAAGACGGAGAAATTGTCCGCGAGCATTGGTCTGCCCGCAACTGGGCGTCGCGCGGCTTTGGACGTCTCCCTGTCGTGCGCGGCTTTTTGAACATGGTTGAAATGCTGCGCGAAGGCTTTAAAGCTCTTTCGCGCTCTGCCGAGATCTCTTTAGGCGAAGAAGAGGAGATGACGGCTAAGGACATTGCCCTGACGGCAGTTACGGCAATCGTCATGGTCGTCGGACTGTTCATCGCTCTGCCCGTGTGGGCAGCTGATTTCGTCCGGCGCGCCGCCAGCCTTTCGCCGTGGGAAGGGCATGTCCTTGAAGGCTGTTTCAGAGGCTTAGTTTTCATTGCCTATCTCGGCGTGATCGGGCTGTGGAGCGACGTTGCGCGCGTTCTTGCCTATCACGGCGCGGAGCACAAGACAATCAACGCCTATGAGTCCTGCCGTCCCATGACGGTGGAGTCGGTGATGAATTGCTCTCGTCTTCACCCGCGCTGCGGAACGTCCTTCCTGCTTATCGTCGTCATCATCAGCATTGTCGTCTTTTCGCTGGCGGGCACAGGCGGTATTCTGTGGAGGATTGGATCGCGCGTCTGCCTTATTCCCGTCGTCGTCGGCATATCGTATGAGATCATCCGCGCGGCGTCGCGGAGCGGAAACTGCGGCAGAATGCTGATGAAGCCTGCCATGTGTCTTCAGTACCTGACGACGCGCGAACCGTCAGCGGATCAGGTTGAAGTCGGAATCCGTTCTCTTGAAGAAGCACTTGACAGAAAATTTAACGAGAACAGCGAGGCGCTCTCAGAATGAATATTGAACCGAAACTTCAGGAACTTGAGTCAATTTACAATGAACTTGAACAGAAGATGAGCGACCCCGGCATTGCTTCCAATGTCAAAGAGATGCAGACGCTCAGCCGCAAGCACTCAGAACTTTCAGACGTCGTCAGCGGGTACCGCAGCTACAAGAAAGCCCGCGCTGACCTCGCTGAGGCGCGCGAGCTTGCCAACTCGACAGACCACGAAATGGCGGAGCTTGCCAAAGAGGAAATCCACGAGCTTGAGCCGCGCCTTGTTCAGCTTGAAGAGGAGCTGCGCGTTGCCCTCCTTCCCAAAGACCCCAACGACGACAAGAACGTTATCGTCGAAATCAGAGCCGGAACGGGCGGCGACGAAGCCAGCCTCTTTGCAGCCGACCTGTTCAGGATGTACAGCCGTTATGCCGAGCGTCAGGGCTGGAAGCTTGAGATCGTCGACGAAAGCGAAACCGAAGTCGGCGGCTATAAGGAGATTGTGTTTCAGATCTACGGCCACGGCGTCTACAGTCAGATGAAATACGAAAGCGGCGTCCACCGCGTCCAGCGCGTTCCTGAGACGGAAGCCGGCGGCCGAATTCACACGTCAGCGGCGACTGTTGCCGTTTTGCCCGAGGCGGAGGACGTCGACATTGAAGTCCGTCTTGAAGACCTCAAGATTGACACGTACCGCTCAAGCGGCGCGGGCGGCCAGCACGTCAACATGACCGACTCCGCCGTCAGAATCACGCACTTGCCGACAGGTCTTGTCGTGACGTGTCAGGACGAGCGCTCTCAGATTAAAAACCGCGCCAAGGCGATGCTGGTTCTTAAGTCAAAGCTGTACGACATTGAACTTCAGAAACAGCACGACGCCGAAGCGGCAGAGCGCAAGGGGCAGATCGGCTCAGGCGACCGCTCTGAGCGAATCCGCACGTATAACTATCCGCAGAACCGCGTCACAGACCACCGCATTGGTCTGACGCTTTACAAGCTTGAGTACATGATGGACGGCGACCTATACGAGATGATCAAGGCGCTTGTCATGGCAGAGCAGGCGGCAAAGCTTCAGGTGCTCGATGCCGTATAACCCCGGCACAGTCGGCTGGCTTCGAAAATATGCTTTGTCGCAGCTGAGCGGGCTTGACTCGCCGGCGCTTGAAGCAGATTATATTCTGGAACACTTCTTGGGGCAAAACAGGCCGTGGATTCACGCTCACCCCGACGCCCCCGTGCAGGACGCAGCGCGCCATGCCGTCATGGAGGCGTGCCGCAGGCGGCAGGCGCGCGAGCCGCTTCAGTACATCCTCGGTCAGTGCGATTTCTGCGGCATGTCCGTGCGCGTTGACGAGGGATGCCTTGTGCCGCGCCCCGAAACAGAGCTCCTTGTCGAAGCCGCGTCCGACGTCTTTGACGGCGGAACATTCCTCGACTGGGGAACGGGAACCGGCTGCATTGCATTAGCGCTGCTGGAGCGCTTTGAAGGCGCGCGCGCCGTGATGGCAGAGAAAAATCCTAAAAGTCTTCGCTGCGCATGGCGTAACCTCAAAGGGCGAGGCTTGCTGAATCGGGCGCTTTTGTGGCACAGTCAGACGGTCAGCGACATTCCTGCGTGCTCCGTCTCGCTGGTCGTCTCAAATCCTCCGTACATTCCCTCCCGTCAAATCGCTGGGCTTATGCCTGAAGTGTCGCAGTATGAGCCGCGGCTGGCGCTTGACGGCGGCGCGGACGGACTTGATCCGTATCCGGGACTTTTTGAGCTGGCTTCTCGCGTTCTGACGCCCGGCGGCTGTCTGTGCGTCGAGTACGGCGGCAATGAACAGACAGAGCCGCTGAAAAATCTTGCCCCCAGCAGTTTTTCTGTGCAGAGCGTTTTGCGTGATATTGCAGGTCACGACAGGGTACTTGTCTGGCGATTTACTGGCGGTTTGAAGTAACAAAAGCCCCGATTTTCTGTTATAATTGCCGGAGATTCAAGATAATATTTTAACGGATGCATATCCGTAAATCCATTTATGAGAGGACGATACACTATGGAAATGAGAGATCTGGTTATCATCGGCGGCGGTCCCGCCGGACTTGCAGCGGCAGTTTACGGCAGACGCGCCGGCCTCAGCACTGTTGTGCTTGAGAAGGGCAACTTCGGCGGCGCTATCAACCGTACCGATGAAATCGAGAACTATCCCGGAATCGCTCACACCAGCGGCCCCGAGATCGGCAAAATGTTCCGCGAGCACGCTGCAGCGTTCAAGACCGAGTTCGTTGACTGCACCGTCAAGAGCATTGCCGTTGAGGACAAATACAAGATCGTCACGACCGACAAGGGCGAGTACAAGGCCAAAGTCGTCGTCCTTGCCACCGGCGCCGAGTTCCGCAAACTGGGCTGCCCCGGAGAAGCCGAGTTCAGCGGCAAGGGTGTCAGCTACTGCGCGACCTGCGACGGCGCGTTCTATGAGGACTGCGAAGTCGCCGTTGTCGGCGGCGGCAACACCGCTGTCGAAGAAGGCTGCTATCTGACGCAGTTCGCTTCCAAGGTCTACATCATTCACCGCCGCGACCAGTTCCGCGCTGACGAAATGGCAGTTGAGCGCATGAAGAAGAACCCCAAGGTCGTCCCCGTCTATGATTCCGTCGTCGAGTCAATCGAAGGCGAAGACCTGGTCGAGAAAGTCGTCATCAAGAACGTCAAGACTGGCGAGATCAGCGAGCTCCCCGTTGAGGGCGTCTTCATGTTCGTCGGCACTCAGCCCAACAACGAACTCGTCAAGGATCTTGTCGAGACGGTTAAGGGCGGCTGGGTCAAGGTTAACGCCAACATGGAAACCAGCGTTCCCGGTCTGTTTGCCGCCGGCGACGTTCGCGACACGCCCCTGCGCCAGGTGATCACCGCCGCCGCAGACGGCGCTCTTGCCGGTTTCAACGCCTACAAGTTCATCTCCGAGAACTTCTAAGTTTTTTCTCACAAAAACCATCAGGCGCTTTTCGCGTTTTCGCGGGCTTTTGTCCGCGCGGCGCGAAAAGCGCTTTTTTTTTGCGCGTTTTTTCTCTGAATCGAAAGCGTATAGAAAACCGAAAGAAATTTTTTTCAGCGCACCCCGCGCGGCGGATAAATAACTAAATTTCTTTTCTGACCTGTCTTGACATTAAGGGTAAAGACTGCTATTCTCTCTCTGTAATGAGCCGTTAGCACTCTGTGATGTTGAGTGCTAATAATGGCGTGAAGGGGGTGAGCCGATGCTTACAGAGCGCCAGCTGGAAATAGTCCTTGCCGTGGTCTACGAGTACATTCAGACGGGGGAACCGGTGGGATCGCGGACAATTTCAAAGAAATTTCTGAAGAGCCACAGCGCGGCAACCATCAGAAATGAGATGTCAGACCTTGAGGAAATGGGCTACTTCTCTCAGCCTCATTCATCGGCGGGCCGGCTTCCAACGTCAATGGCGTACAGGGTGTACGTCAACTCAATTCTGCACCGGCCGACCGTGCCGCCGCCAGAGATTAAGCGCTGGATGACGCAGATGTCAAATCAGCTTCAGGGACTTGACGAGCGTCTCAAAGAAGTCACGCGCTTTCTTGGCCGCTTCACGCAGTGCTTCAGCGTCGCCGCCGTCGCGGCAGTTGAGGACTTAAAGCTGCAGAAAGTCGACTTCATCAGACTTTCATCGGACGTCGTTCTTCTCCTGCTTGTCCTTGAAGGCGGCATCGTTCACCACCGCCGCGTCCAGATCAAGAGCGACATCACTCAAGAGCACCTCGACAGCCTGTCACACATCATCAACCGCATGGCGTCGGGGCGTCCGTGGGGGAGCGTCCGCGACAGTCTCAACACCTATTTGGCGCAGCAGCTTTCAGGCGCGTGGGACGGCTGCCGTTCGGCGTTTGAAGGGCTTGACTGGATCATGAGCGGCGACAGTCTTTCCGTTTCAACGGGCGGTTTCAGCGAGATTTTCACCGCCGGAGACGGAAATGACGACGCCCGAGGGAGCATACGGGCGATCTCGGCGATTATGGAGGACAGAAAAGGCCTCGAAACTCTGATTCACGACTACGCCGCGCCCGACGGGCTGAAAGTGACCATCGGCGATGAAATTTCCAGCCCCTCAATGCAGGGCTGTTCTGTCATGATGTCAACCGCGTCTGAACAAGGACGCAAAGCCGTGGTCGGGCTCATTGGTCCGCTGCGGATGAACTATCAGCACTCAATTGCCGTGCTTGAAGCTGTTCTGAGCGCCCTGAACCGCCCGGCAGCCGATAAGGAGGAATCCCAAGATGGATGAGATAAAAGAACCCCGCGTTCCGGCGGAGGAAGAGAGCGCCGAGGAGACACCCGCGCCCCTTTCAGAGCTGGACGAGATGAAAGCCCAGTATGAGCAGATGCGCGAGATTGCCGCGCGCGCTCAGGCTGACGGAATCAACTACCGCAACTGGGCGGAGCGCGAGATGAAGCGCCTGAAAGCCCAGGGCAGCGAGCGCGCCGTGCTGAAAATGCTTCCCGTGTTCGACAACCTTGAGCGGGCATTGGCGTCTGCCAAGGACAATCCCGCCTCAGTTTGCGAGGGGGTCAGCATGATTAAACAGCAGTTTCTCAGCGCTCTGACGTCGCTTGGCGTCGCAGAGCTCAATCCCGTCGGCGAGGCGTTTTCGCCCCTTTCGCACGACGCAATGGGCATGGTTCCCGTGTCAGATCCTGCACAGGACGGACGCATTCAAACCGTCGTTCAGCGCGGTTTTCAGCTCGCGGATAAAGTCATTCGTCCCGCGACGGTTATGGTCGGACGGTACACTGCGCCCGAAAAAACTGAAGAAACAGAGTGAAATAGCGGTAAAGACCGCATGTTCCGATAAACAGAAATACACAATTTAATTTTTTGAGGTGATTTTCCATGAGTAAAGTCGTCGGTATCGATCTTGGAACAACAAACAGCTGCATCGCCGTTATGGAAGGCGAAAACGTCACAATTATCCCCAACAGCGAAGGCGCGCGCACCACGCCGTCAGTCGTCGCGTTCACAAAAGAGGGCGAGCGCCTTGTCGGACAGCTGGCAAAGCGTCAGGCAATTGTCAACTCTGACAACACCATCATGTCCATCAAGCGCTACATGGGAACGGATCACACCGTCACCATCGAGGGCAAGAAGTATACGCCTCAGGAGATCTCCGCGATGATCCTTCAGAAGATGAAGCACGACGCGGAAGACTACCTTGGCACAGAAGTCAAGAAAGCCGTCATCACCGTTCCTGCGTACTTCACCGACGCCCAGCGTCAGGCGACGAAGGACGCAGGCGCCATTGCCGGACTTGAAGTTCTGCGCATCATCAACGAGCCCACAGCCGCAGCGCTTGCCTACGGCGAGAACAAGTCGGGCGACCACAAAATCCTCGTGTTCGACCTGGGCGGCGGCACGTTCGACGTCTCTCTGCTCGACGTCGGCGACGGCGTTTTTGAAGTCCTTGCCACGCGCGGCGACAACCGCCTCGGCGGCGACGACTGGGATATGAAAGTCGTTCAGTGGAT
>JAXEJY010000272.1:0-4603 GCA_034101315.1 Pyramidobacter sp. | reverse complement strand
CTGCTCAAGCGCGCCGCGGATAAGAAATAGGCTCATGGCGGCTACTTCTTGACGTACTTGGAGACGTCAACGCCCAGAGCTGCGGCTGTGTCGGGATTGACGACGACGGACGTCTCGCGCAGGACTTCGACGGGCAGCTTGCTGACGGGAGTTCCTTCGAGAACCTTCACTGCCATGCGCGCCGTCTGGCGTCCAAGATTGGTGTAGTTGATTCCGGCGGTGGCAAGTCCTCCGTCGCGGACGAGCGAGTCAACTGCGGCGTAGACGGGCTTGCCGTGCTCAAGGGCGATTTCCGACAGAACAGTCATGGCAAGCGCGACGGTGTTGTCGTCGGGGATGTAGAGCGCTTCAACCTTTCCGGCGAGCGACGTCACAGCGGGAATGACCTCGGCGGCTGTGGAGACGGCAGTCTCGGTGAACGTCATGCCGCGGCGCGTCATCTCAGCTTCAGCGCGGCGGACTGTCGACGTGGAGCTGGCTTCGGCTGTGTTGTAGACGATTCCCCAGTGCTTAATTCCGGGCGTCAGCTCCGCGGCGAGATCCAGAACTTTTGACGGGTGAATGGCGTCAGAAACGCCGGTCACGTTGGCTTCGGGCGCGTTCAAGTCCTTCACCAGACCGGCAGCAACGGGGTCGGAAACGGCGGCAAAGACGATGGGAATATCTGAAGTGGCAGCGGCAGCTCCCTGCGCGGCAGGCGTCGCAATCGGCAGAATCAGGTCGACACCCTGACCGATGAATTTCTGACAGATTGTGCTGATGAGCGACGGCGAATTCTGCCCGTTCTGATAGTCAACAGCAATTGTGTCAGCGTATCCCATGACGTTCAGTTCGTCAATTATTGCCGTTCGGATCTCGTCAAGCGACGGGTGCTCGACCAGCTGAAGCAGTCCGATTGTGAAGCGCGGCGCGGCGAGCGCGGAAGAGGCGCACAGAAAAACCGAGAGAATACACGCTGAAATGATCTTTTTCATGAGAGATACCTGCCTTCTTTCTAGAGATAAACGTTCCGTTTTATTTCTGCACGTACCGCGAGACATCGACGCCCAGCGCGGCAGCTGTCTCCTGATTTACGGTGACGGCGCACGCTCTGACGACTTCAACCGGCGTGCTGGCAACCGGCGTTCCGCTCAGCACGCGCATGACCATCTGCGCCGTCTGTTGTCCGAGCTGAGTGTAGCTGATCCCCGACGTGGCAAGTGCTCCATCGGCAACAAGAGAATCAACGGCGGCGTAGACGGGCTTGCCGTGCTCAAGGGCAATCTGCGCCAGCATGGTCATGGCGAGGGCGACGGTGTTGTCGTTGGAGATGAAAAATGCGTCTACTGTGCCGATGAGCGAGTTCATCGCAGCGGCTGCTTCAGCGCTGGCCGTGATGACCGCTTCGCTGTAGACGACGCCGCGCTTTTTCATTTCTTCCTGAGCTTTTTTGACGGTGGAGACTGAGTTGACCTCGCCCGCGTTGTAGATCATGCCCCAGCGCTTGATTCCGGGCGTCAGCTCGTCAGCCAGGTCGAGAACCTGTTTGGGGGCGATGGCGTTTGACACTCCCGTCACGTTGGCGTCGGGACGTTTTAGGTCGTTCACAACTCCGGCTGCCAGCGGATCGGCAACGGCGGAAAAGACGATGGGGATAGAATCCGTCGCCGCTGCGGCGCACTGTGCCGCCGGCGTGGCAATCGGCAGAATCAGGTCGACGCCCTTCCCGACAAACCGCTGACAGATTGTGCTGATGAGCGCGGGCGAGTTCTGACCGTTTTGGTAGTCAATGGCGACTGTTTCCGGTCCGAAACCGTTTCGCGCCAGCTCGTCGACGATGGCGGCGCGGACTTCGTCAAGCGACGGGTGCTCTACGAGCTGAACCAGACCGATTCGGTACTGCGGCGCGGCAGAGCATACTGAAGCTGAGACCATGAGAGCGCAGAGAAGTGCGAGAACTGTATATTTTTTCATCTTTTGTACCGGCTTTCTTTTTCACGAACGCGAACATGCGTTTCCAAACTGCAAAAAAACAGACGCGCGAAACAGGGGGTTCTTCAGCGCGCCATCGCCCTGTAAAAAGCGCTCTTTCATAATGTGTGCGGTGATTCATGCTGAATGTCCCTCCTTCGTGAAAATGAGCATAAAAAAACGGCCTGTCCCTGAGAACGCAGATACGTTCAAGGACAGGCCGTGATAAGCCTGCGGTGCCACCTTGATTGCCCCATGACAGGACCTCTTTGACGGAATGCCAGCACATTCCTGCTCTGTAACGGGAGCTCCCGTCAGTTCATACTGGGGCAGTCCGCCCGTTCTGAACCGCCCTCAGCGGGCCATTTGTCCGAACCGCATTTCTGCCGGGATCTCAGCATCCCCGGCTCTCTGTGAGCGCGCATGTCGGTTTTATTTCCGCTTCGTCGGTTTGGTGCATATTCAGTTTTAATGCTGGACATTAAATCACGAACTTGACGAAAAAGCAAGCGCGAATTTTTGCAGCTGTCAGCAGAGTGCCAGACGAGCCCGATAAAAATTATGCCTCCGATCCGTCGCCGAAAACAGATCGGACAATGCGGATATAGTCACGGACTGGCTGCGTCATCGGAGCGGACTTTCTCCGAACGGCGACAAACTCGACGACTGATGCCGGAGAGCCGACGGAAAAGAAAAGAGGAGCTCGCGCGCTTTCAAAATGCTTTTCCATCATGTCAGAGCAGAAGCAAACGCCCGCCCCCTGATTAGCGATAGCAAGCGACGACTCAACCGTCGCGACGGATATGATGTCGGGCGACATGCCGTTCTCCCGCAGAAGTCTCATGCCGACGCGCGAAACGCGCCAGACCTCCGGCGGTATCAGAAACGTCTGTTCCGACAGCTTTTTTATGTCGATCCACGGGCGCTTCAGCCCCTGGCGCAGCTCTGCATGACGGGCGCACGGGTTGTCAGACGCCATGGCAAGGACTATTTCTTCCATGCAGATGTGGTGGTATGCAAACTCTTCTTTCCGCTCTGTGACGGTGTAGAGCGCAATGTCGAGCACGCCTGTTCTCAGTTTGTGTTCAAGCTCGTCGAGCGTTCCGTCGTGCAGACTGATTCGGAATCCCGGATACAGTTCTTTGAACTGCGGGACAGTGTACGGCATGACGTATTTTGTGCGCGCGGCGGTAGAGCCGATCGACAGCATCCCTGTGCGAAGCTGCGCCATGTCGTTCAGCGTGCTTTGAAGCTGATTTTTCAGCGTCAGAATCTGACGGGCTGTCTCGATGTAAATTTTACCAGCCTCAGTCGGCGTCATTTTCCGGTTGATTCGCTCGAAGAGCTTCAGTCCTAACCGGCTTTCGAGGTTCTTCAGAAAAACACTCAGACACGGCTGAGCAATGCTGATGCGCTCTGCTGCCTTTGAGATGTTCTGCTGCTCTGCGATGGCGATGACGTATTCCAGCTCGCGAAAATCCATCTTTTTCTCCTGACTGAGCAGATGAGGCTCAAATATAGTTTTAAGCTATACATTTCATAATATTTATATCTTGGACAAGTATATCAGCTTTTGATAGTCTTGTGCGCATACACTTTGCGGAAACCGCAGAGCAAGAGATGACGACCAGCAGGAGGCCGAACTGTGATTAAAAAAGGCTATTTTACGACGAGCGATAAAGCCCGCATTTACTACGAAGACCGCGGCAAAGGCGATCCGGTTGTTTTTGTCCCCGGGCACATGTGCACGACGAAGTTTTTTGAGCGCAACGCTGAAGATCTGTCGCAGACGCACCGCGTGATCTGTATCGACAGCAGAGGGTTTGGGCGTTCGTCAAAGCCTCTGCACGGCAACGACATTGAACGCCACGCGCAGGACATTAAGGAGCTGATTGAATGGCTGAACCTAGAAAATGTCACGCTCCTCGGCTGGTCGCTTTCCGGCAGCGTCGTCACGGTGTACGCGCACAAATATAACTCTTTCCGCTTGAAAGCTCTTGGACTTATTGACGCATGTCTCTTTCCCTTTTCGCCGGAAGATTGGAACTCGTACAACTGCAAAAATTACGACATGGACGCATGGAACAGAAAATATATCCTCTGGCATCAGGACACAGAACAATATATCAGCAATTTTGTCGGGCGCATGAGCCAGTACCTTTCGCCCGAAGAAGTTCAGATGGTTCGCGATGAAATTATCAAGACGCCGCCGTGGATCGGGTTTGCTCTGCACACCGACTGGTGCCACACTGATGCAGACTCACTGCTGAAAGAAATAGATATCCCTTTGATTATTTTCAGCGGACAGTCATTGGGGCACGGCTACTCTATGGGGCGACACTATAAAGAGAACGCCGCCGGATACTGCGAACTGCACGAGTACGATCGGGGCGGACACATGCTCTTTTACGTAGAGTACAAGAGGTTTGATGAACAGCTGCGCGCGTTCATGGCTCAAATCAGCGCATAAATTTTTGTCAGGGGAGTTGGGAAAAATGTTGGCATTCACCGGTTATGCGATTATCGTAGTGATGATGTATTTGATCTTAAAGAATAAGGCTTTGCCGCTGTTCTGTGAGAGCGTAAAATATTTTGTGTAAACGCGGTCGCGTAAAAAAATAGAAAGACCCCGTTTTTTCCTGTAAGATAGCAT
>JAXEJY010000271.1:0-3007 GCA_034101315.1 Pyramidobacter sp. | reverse complement strand
TGTGCGTCAAGCGGTGAGGTATCTTTTAGGAGGTTACACAAAATTCTTGACGCTCCCATTATATCTCAGATTCGCCGCTCTTCGGCATAAAGAGTTTTTTCATGACGGCGTTTTTGTCTTTACGCAAAAAATTAATCTGTTTTTGTTGCGCCGCGTCTTTGCGGGTTGTATACTTTTACATGATAGCGCGCGATGGCGGAGGAGGTCTGACGGCCGCCCCCGTTATTTTTTACAGCGATTTTTTATGGGTTTTGAACGGAGGAGTTCCCATGATTGTGACAGTGACGCTGAATCCAGCCGTTGATGAGGAGTATGAACTGCCGGAGTTCAGAGTTGGCGAGTTCTCGCGAGCAGCGTCCTCGCAGAGGACGGCAGGCGGCAAGGGAATCAACGTTGCTCTGATGCTGGCTCAGCTCGGCTACAGCGCGGCGGCGATGGGTTTTCTCGCCGGATTTAACGGAGAATATATTCGCGATGCTCTGAGACGCCAGAATGTGACGACGAACTTTGTCCACGTGCAGGGCGAAACACGGACAAACGTCTACATCGCAGACAGCAAAAACGGAAGCGGAACGCGCATCGCAGAAAAAGGGCCTGTTATCGATGAAGATGCGCTCAAGCGCTTTATGACGAGCTACCGCCGCATGATCAACCGCGCGTCTGCTGTCGTTATCGGCGGTTCTCTGCCGGGGGGCGTCCCTTTTGATTTTTATAAGTCGCTCTGCCTCATTGCCCGTCAGGCGGGACTGCCCGTGTTTATTGACGCGAACGGAGATGCTTTCCTGAGCGCTTTGGACGCGCTTCCCAACTTTGTAAAAATACCCGATGACATGATCGGCGTTCTTGCAGGAACTTCAGGAGACTCCCTTGAAGCTGCGGTTGCCGCCGTGAAGAACGTTCGCAGCCGCGGAATCCCGTGGGCTGCGGCATCGTATCGCGTCTACGGGGACGTCTTTGCCACTCCTGACGGCGTGTTTCTGACGACGGCGGACGTCCAAGGAGACTCGGCTTCGCTTTTTACGGCAGCTGACGCGCTTGTAGCAGGCATTGTCGTCGCAGAAGCTGAGGGAATGCGCACTGAAGGCTCTATTCGGTTCAGCATGGCATGCGCTATGGAAAATGCTTCGCACGTTCTTAAAGGCGTCGGCGGGCGTGAGGCAGTGGAGCGATTTTTGAACAGAGTACGTGTCGAAAGAATCGACTAAACGGCATTGGCGCCTTTGCGGTCGGCACAGAAAGGAAGTGTTTGAAAATGCGTGTCTGTCGCCTCTTAAGGTCTGTCCTATGCGTCCTGATGATGAGCTGTGTGCCGGCATCCTCTGCTGCCGCAGCGGCAGAGAAAAAGACGCTGTCAGAGCAGGAGCGCCTTGAAGCGTCGGTTCAGCGCGAGCGGAATATCGGCGATAAAGTTGCCGAAGAGATAGCCAAAGCGATGGAGTTTGTCGAAGATCCTGTCGTGACGGCGCGCGTCCGGTCAATTTTCAACCGCCTTACGCCGTGGGTCACGCGGCCGCTGCCGTACAGCATCCGAGTTGTAAAGGAGAAATCGCCGAATGCGTTCTGCATCCCCGGGGGCTATATTTACGTCACAACGGGGCTTATTCACTTCGTCAAATCGGATGCTGAGCTCGCTTATGTCATCGCGCACGAGCTGGCGCACGCGGACGGCAAGCATGTCATCATCCAGATGGAGAGAAATAAAAAACTCTCTTTAGCGGCTCTGGCGATAGCCATCGCTTCAAAGGGCGAGGGGGCTGCCGTTGTACTGTCCAGCGTCGCGTCAATGGCGATCTCCAATTCGTACAGCCGGGATCTTGAGCGCGAAGCGGATCTGAACGCGCTGCAAATAGCTGATCACGCCGGATATTCTCTTATGGCGGCGGTCACGGTCATGGAACGGCTGGCGGCTGAAGAACTGCGCCAGCCGTGGGTAGAGCCGGGAATTGCTCTCGACCACCCCAAAATTTCTGAGCGCATCGACTATATTGCGGATTATGTGAAAGATAAGAAAGGCTCTGTCCGGCGCAAAGAAGTCCTGAGGCTTCTGCGTCCTCGCGTGACGGAAGAGAACAGACAGCTTGTGCTCAGCGTGGACAGCGTTGAAGTCATGAGGGGAGCTGTCTCTCAGCCGGGGCTGCGCGAGTATATGGAGAGCGCGGCGTCTGAAATACAGCGGTCGTTTCAAATGGAGACGTCGCCGTACGATATCCGCGTGGTTCAGCGTCAGGGAGAAGGACCGGCGCTCTATATCGGTATTTCTAAGATTATGAGTTCGCCCGTCCCCGGCGGAAATCTTGACTTTGACGCAGTGCGGGAAAAACTCGTCGAGGCGCTGACTGCAGCGCGGCGGCTCCATCCTCTTGCGGACTATAACGGTTAAATAAACGCTAAATTCGGAGGTACGCAATGTACATTTCCCTATACAGACGATACAGACCTCAGAGTTTTTCCGATGTTGTAGGGCAGTCGGCTGCTGTCGGTGTCGTCACGAGAGCGGTTGAAAACGGTTCAGTGGGGCACGCCTACCTTTTTTCGGGGCCGCGCGGCTGCGGCAAGACAACTATTGCCCGTCTCTTCGCCAAAGCGGTCAACTGCCCTCATAGAAAAGGCGCTGAACCCTGCAACGAGTGCGAGACGTGCCGCTCCATCGTAGAGGGAAGCTGCCTTGACGTGATTGAAATAGACGGCGCGTCAAACAACAGCGTTGACGAAATCCGAGATTTGAAAGAGCACGTGGCGCTTGCGTCGTTCAGCTGTGCCTGCAAAGTTTACATTATCGACGAAGTTCACATGCTCACGATGAGCGCGTTCAACGCTCTTCTCAAGACGCTGGAGGAGCCGCCGGAACGAGTCATGTTCATCCTGGCGACGACAGCGCCGCACAAAGTGCCCGTCACGATCCGATCCCGCTGTCAGCATATTCCGTTTCACGGCATGACGGCAGAGCAGATTGTCGAGCGCCTTGCGCACATTTCAGAGCTTGAAAAAATTCAGGCTCAGGAAGAAG
>JAXEJY010000270.1:0-5262 GCA_034101315.1 Pyramidobacter sp. | reverse complement strand
AAGGCGATGGAGCAGGACGCCATGGCGGAAGATTACATGATTGACGATGCAGAGCTCGTCATCGCCGCGTTCGGAACAACTGCGCGAATTGCCAAAACCGCGATTATGCACCTCCGCGCGGAAGGAAAGAAAGTCGGACTCATCCGCCCGATTACGCTTTTCCCGTTCCCCTCATCGCATTTCCAGAATCTGCCGGCGTCGGTCAAGCACGTGCTTGACGTCGAGATGAACTGCGGTCAGATGGTTGCAGACGTAAAACTTGCAGTTGAGTCACGCTGCCCCGTCTCCTTCTACGGCCGCAGCGGCGGTTTCGCTCCTTCAGTTGAAGAAATTGAAGCTGAGTGCAAAAAGCTTCTAGGTTAGGAGGCGTCGTCATGTCTGAGATCAAAGTATATTCAAGACCGCAGAGCTGGATGAAAGGCGTTCACACGCATTACTGCCCCGGATGCGGCCACGGCATCGCGCACCGCATGATCTGCGAAACGATCGACGAGCTCGGCATTCAGGCTGACTGCATCAGCATGTCGCCCGTCGGCTGCGCCGCGATGATGTATGACTACATCAACATTGACTACGTAGAGGCGGCTCACGGCAGAGCTCCTGCAACGGCGACGGGAATTAAGCGCGTCCTGCCCGACAAAGTTGTCTTTACGTATCAGGGCGACGGCGACCTTGCCTCAATCGGCATGGCGGAGATTATCCACGCGGCAAACCGCGGCGAGAAAATCTGCGTCTTCTTCATCAACAACGCGATTTACGGCATGACGGGCGGACAGATGGCGCCGACGACGCTCATCGGTCAGAAAGCCACCACGTGCCCCACGGGACGCGACCCCGAACTGACGGGATACCCGATTCGCATGTGCGAGCTTCTGGCGACGCTGAAAACACCCGGATACATTGAGCGCGTTTCTCTTGCCAAGCCCGCGTACATCACAAAAGCCAAAGCCGCTGTCAAAAAGGCGTTCCAGAGCCAAATCGCCGGAAAGGGCTTCAGCTTTGTCGAAATCCTCTCAACTTGCCCGACGAACTGGGGACTTGATCCCGTTGCGTCATTCGACTGGCAGATAAAGAACATGATCCCCTATTATCCGCTTGGCGTTTTCAAGGACTTTGAGTAGGAGGGATAAACGATGTTCTACAAGGAACTCATTGCGGCGGGATTTGGCGGACAGGGCGTCATGGTCCTCGGTCAGCTTGTAGCGTACGGCGGCATTGAGGACGGCCGCAACGTCACGTGGATTCCCTCGTACGGGCCGGAGATGCGCGGCGGCACAGCCAACTGCAGCACTGTCGTGAGCGATGAGCCCGTCGGATCGCCGGTCATCAGCATGTGCGACGTCGCAGTCATCCTGAACCAGCCGTCGCTTGAGAAGTTTGAAAGCGCCCCGCGAAAGGGCGGCGTGCTCATCTACAACAGCGACCTCGTGAAGTACGACAATCCTCGCACTGACGTGAAGGTGATCGCCATTCCGGCTCAGAAAATCGCGGCGGAAATCGGCAGCGAAAAAGTTGCCAACGTCGTTTTGTTCGGAGCGGTTGTCGAATCTTCGGGAATCATCTCCAAAGAGTCAGCCGTTCACGTCGTCGAGGAGAAGCTCGGCAAGAAAAAACCTCAGTTCCTGCCGATGAACCTGAAAGCGCTTGAAAAAGGCATGGAGTTTGCCCGCGCGTAAATAAAATGGAACGCAAACTTTCTTCAAAGCTCCTCTACGAGGGGCGGATTCTCAATTTGCGGGTTGACGATGTGGAGGTCTCCCGCAACGGCAGAAAAGCAGTGCGGGAAGTGATTGAACACCGGCCGGCGGTTGCCATCTTGGCGCGCGACGGCGAAGGGTGCTTTCTGATGGTTCGTCAGTTCCGTTATCCGCTCAGGAGCGATTTGCTCGAAATACCGGCAGGACTCATGGAAAACGGAGAAGTCCCGCTGGAGTCGGCAAAGCGCGAGCTGCGCGAAGAGACGGGATACAGCGCTTCCGTCTGGCGCGAATTGCCGCCGATTTACACGGCTCCCGGTTTTTCAGATGAAAAGCTTTATCTGTTTTGTGCCGAAGACCTCCATTGGGATCCTCTCGCGCCGGACGAGGACGAAGACATTAAGCTTGTCAGACTCTCGCCGGAAGAGGCGAAAAGCCTTTTCACCTCCGATGTTCCTCAGGATGCCAAAACGCTGACGGCGCTGGGGTGTTTTTTCGTTTGCCGCGGGTAAAAGCGCGCAAAACATGGTATGATAGAGATCGGCAATCATGTGCCGATCTCTTTTTTTATGGCGGTGAAACACCATGTCTGAGCCCTTTGATATTTCCTGCAAAGCCTTTGAAGACTATCTTCTTCTGGAAAGAGGCCAGAGCGAAAATACTGCCGCAGCGTATCGCCGCAGCCTTGCGCATTGGAAAAAATACTGCGCCGAAGCGGATCTGGACGCCATGGATTCGTCGCAGAAAAACATTCAGGCGTTCATTGCCCATCTCAAGCGGGAAAATCGTGCGAAGTCCTCAATTCAGCTGATCGTCGCCGCCCTCCGTTCGTGGGTAAAGTACCGTCTGCTCGAGGGCGAGCTGCCTCTGGACACGTGGATTCCCGTCCTTCCGGCGCGGTCGCAGAAACTGCCCCAGATTCTGACGGAGGGCGAAATCATGCGGATATTCGACGCCTGCGCCGGTGACAGCTATTACGACTGGCGGGACAATACCGCGCTGCACATTCTTGCCAACTGCGGAATACGCGCCAGCGAGCTGTGCGCTCTGACGATCGCGTCCGTCGATATCGACGACAAATGTCTGCGCGTGCTTGGCAAAGGCCTCAAAGAGCGCATTGTCCCGTTTGCGGCAGATCTGCAAGAACTCCTTAGCGACTACATTGAGAAGCGCGAAGAGTTCTTAGGCGGCGACAGAAGTTTGAAGAGTTTATTCCTGTCTTCGCGGAAAGAGCCTCTGAACCGCGTTGACCTGTGGCGAATCGTCCAGAAGAGGGGAAAAATGGCGTCCATTCAGGAGACTCGTCTCCACCCGCATGTGCTGCGCCACAGCATCGCCAGCCATTTGCTTCGGCGCGGCATGGATCTGCGAACGCTTCAGGAGTTTTTGGGGCACAGCTCCATCGCCACGACAGAAAAATATCTTCATTTCGACCTAGAACTGCGCGATGTCTACGACAGAACACATCCGCGCGCATAAGCACTTTATCTCCGGAGGTATGTCATGAACTGCACTGAATATGCCCGTCAGGTCACAGAAGCCCTGAACTGCATCACCAGCCGCACTGCCATACAGCCCGCGGCGGCAATTATCCTCGGCTCAGGACTCGGAGCGCTTGCCGACTCCGTGGAGCAGCCTGTCGTCATTCCCTACGCCGACATTCCGGGCTGGAAGTCGTCCACAGCGCCCGGACATGCCGGCAGACTCGTCTGCGGTCTGCTTGCCGGCGTTCCCGTCGTCGTCATGCAGGGACGCCTGCACGGCTATGAGGGCTATACGCCGCAGGAAACGACGTTCCCCGTGCGCGTCTTCGGGCAGTGGGGAGTGAAAATCCTCATCGTCACTAACGCGTCCGGCGGCATCAACTATCAGTTTACAAACGGCGATCTCGTCCTCATCACCGACCATATCAACTACACCGGCGTCAATCCGCTCATCGGCGAGAACAACGGCAGCTGGGGCCCCCGTTTTCCCGACATGACTCAGGCGTACAGCCAGCGGCTGATCGGCATTGCTGAAGACGCCGCCCGCGATTTGGGACAGATCACGCGGCGCGGCGTGTACATCGGTTTTTCAGGCCCGTCATACGAGACACCGGCAGAAATCCGCATGGCGCGCGCGATGGGGGCTGACCTCGTCGGAATGTCCTCGGTGCACGAAGTCATCGTCGCCCGTCACATTGGAATGGAAGTCTGCGGCATATCCTGCGTTGCCAACATGGCAGCCGGTATGCGTCCCGTCGCGCTGACCGCTGAAGAAGTCCTCGCCGAGATGAAGCGCTCAGCGCGGCGCTTTACAGCTCTTGTGACGCAGTTCGTCAAACTCATCGGGCAGGCGCGCTGATGGGACTGCTGCTGAGACTGATCCAGAAACTGATCGCGCCGGTCGTGTTTTTTATGCTCCTGCGCTCGCTGTTCGCTAATCTCTTTAAAGCGCAGCAGTACAGCCGCACGACTTCAGACTGGGGCAGAGATACGGGGCGCGAGTCAGGCAGGCAGAGCGGAGGAGCATACAGCTCTGCGCCCACAAGCCCCTATGAAGTGCTCGGTCTGCCGCGCTCAGCGACGAACGACGAGATTCGCGCGCGATACAGACAGCTGATTTCAAAATATCATCCCGATAAGTTCGCTGGGCTGAACGACCCGGAGTTCACCAAGCTCGCCGCGGAAAAATTTCAAAAAATCCAGTCCGCGTATGAAGAGCTGAAGCGCGTGCGGGGAATCTGACCGGCTGAAAACGCATCCCCTTTTTCGATTAGCTCTTCTATTGCATATTTTCGGTAAATTTCTTTTAGTTTTCTGCGCTTGGGAGGTTGCCGAAAGCGGCAGAAACGTGTAAAATAACGTTTGTGTTTTTCATGGAGGTGAATGCAGTCTGGTGGCTGCCCCGGGCTTCAAACCCGCGCGAGGGGCGATTTTGATCGTCCTTGGTGTGTTCGATTCGCACACGCCTCCGCCATAAATGACGCGCTCCAGTGCCGTGCGGGCAAATGCCGCACGGCACTGTTTATATCAGCACAAAGCAAAATTTTGGTCTTGTCAAACGCGCAGTCATAGCGTATAATACATTCTTGCAGTTCCCTGCCCCATGCGGGGCCACTAGTCCAGAGGGAGGAGGTGTTGCGCGTGGTACGTTCTTATGAAATGATGGCGATCATCGACACCGCCGTCGAAGACCACAGCGTTGAAGTCAAGGCCATTGAGGAAGTCATCGTCAAACACGGCGGTGAAGTCACGAAGACCGATGTCTGGGGTAAGCGCCGTTTCGCTTACGAGATCGACAAGAAGACAGAAGGCATTTATGTCGTCTATGAGTACAAGGTCAGCCCCGATCAGCTCAGCGAGATTGATCGTCTGCTTGGTCTGCGCCCCATGGTCGTCCGCCATATGTCGATCAGCCTGGAAGAGAAGTAATTAGGAGGTTGTCTCATGGCTAGAGGGTATAACAAGGTTATTCTTATCGGAAATCTTGCCCGGGATCCTGAGATTCGCTACACAGCGTCTAAAACTCCCGTGGCATCCACTGCTCTTGCCGTCAACCGCTCTTGGAAAGGTCAAAATGGAGA
>JAXEJY010000269.1:0-2809 GCA_034101315.1 Pyramidobacter sp. | reverse complement strand
ACTGCTGACGTGTATAATGTGTTTTATAACGAGCGTCTGAACGGCTTTTTCGGATGCCGAACTTATCAAGGAGGAATCGTTACAATGGAACAGCTTCGTTCTCTGTCTGAACTTCTGGATTATGCCAAGAAAATTACTGCCGAAAAAGGCCCCATGCGCATCAGCGTTGCCAGAGCCGACGACGTCGGTCTGCTTGGCGCTCTTGAAGAAGCCCGCGTCGCCGGAATCGCCACGTTCATTCTGACCGGCGAAAAGGCAAAAGTTGAAGAAGCCGCCAAGGCTGCTGGCGTCGACCTTGCCAACTACAAGCTGATCGACTGCGCCAACGAGCCCCAGATGGCAATCGCCGCTGTTACCGAAGTTTCCTCCGGCAACGCGGATATCTACATGAAGGGGCAGATCCACACCAATAACTTCCTTCGCGGAATGCTCAACAAAGAAGTTGGGCTTCGCCGCGGCAAGAACACCATTTCGCACTGCTACTTCCATCACGTCGAGGGCTATGACCGCATCCTGTTCGTCGCCGACGCGGCGTTCAACATGTATCCCGATCTCGCTCAGAAGGCTGACATCGTCAAGAACAGCGTCCAGCTTGCCCGCGCGTTCGGCGTCGCCGTTCCCAAAGTCGCCTGCATCGCCGCCGTTGAAGTCGTGAACCCCGACATGCCCGCGACGCTTGACGCCGCCGCTCTTGCCGCCATGGGCAACCGCGGACAGATCACCAACTGCATCATCGACGGACCGTTCGCACTCGACAACGCCGTCTGCGAAGAGTCTGCCAAGACGAAGGGAATCGTTTCCCCCGTCGCCGGCAAGGCGGATATTCTCCTTGTTCCCAGCATTGAAGTCGGCAACGCCCTTGCCAAGGCGATCGTCTACTTCTCCAAGAACGAAACTGCCGGACTTGTCCTGGGCGCCGCCGCTCCCATCATCCTCACCAGCCGCGCCGACTCGCCCCGCGCCAAGCTCATCTCCATCGCCGCTGCCGTCCTTCTGGCAGACGCTTCCAAGAAGTAGTTTTTTTCAGGCGAATCAAAAGCCGTTCGACGTCTGTCGGGCGGCTTTTTCAAAATTGAAACTTTATATAACGGAGGAGATGCGTCCATGAAGATCCTTGTCATTAACCCTGGCTCTACCAGCACAAAAATTGCTCTTTTCGAAGACGGTGTTCAGCAGTGGGAAGATACTCAGCGCTACGATTCCGACGTTATAGGGAGTTTCAGCTCCATCGCCGCGCAGCACGATTTCCGTCTTGCCGCGATTAAAGAGGCTGTGGCGAAGCACGGAACGCAGCTGTCGGAGCTCGACGCGGTTGTCGGCCGCGGCGGTCTGATGAAGCCCATCGTCAGCGGAACGTACGCCGTGAACGATGCCATGCTTGAGGACTTGAACACGGGGCGCTGGGGCGCTCACGCCAGCAACTTGGGCGCGGGGCTGGCACAGAGTCTTGCGCGCGAAGGCGGCTGCGGCAAGGCGTTCATCGTCGATCCGGTCGTCGTCGACGAGCTGATGGACGTCGCGCGGATCACGGGACTTCCCGAAATTGAGCGCCGTTCAGTGTTCCACGCTCTGAACCAGAAAGCCATTGCGCGCCGAGCAGCGGCTGAGCTCGGCAAAAAATACGAAGAGTGCCGTCTGATTGTTGCGCACATGGGCGGCGGAATCACCGTCGGCGCTCACGAGCTTGGCCGCGTCATTGACGTGACAAACGGCATTGACGGCGAAGGCGCGTTTTCTCCTGAGCGCAGCGGCGCGCTTCCCGCCGGCAGCGTGGCTGCGCTGTGCTTCAGCGGCAAATACACAAAAGAAGAAGTCAAAAAGCTCCTCAACGGCAAAGGCGGCCTTGTGGCGCACCTGGGCACGAACGACATGCGCGAGGTGTGCCGCCGCGTTGAAGAGGGTGACGAGCACGCGCAGCTCATTTTCAGGGCGCAGGCGTACCAAGTCGCGCGCGAAATCGGCGCGCGCGCCGTCACGCTGAAAGGGCACGTTGACGCCATCGTCCTGACGGGCGGATTGGCGTACTCCGAGGCTTTTGACAAAGAAATAGCTCAGTGGGTCAATTTCATCGCGCCCATCAAAGTCTATCCCGGCGAAGACGAACTCCGCGCGCGTGCCGAGGGCGGCGCCCGCGTCCTGACGGGAGCGGAGGAAGCGAAAGTTTACGCCTGATTCGGCTCCCCTGACGCGCAGACGCTTTTTTTTGCAGCGTCAGTTATCTTGAAAAATGGAAGGAAAGAAACAAGAATGATCCGCTTTAACTGTGACTATAGCGAAGGCGCTCACCCCGCGATCCTTGAAGCGCTGACGAAGACCAACATGGAGCAGACCGCCGGCTACGGCGAAGATGAGCACTGCGCCCGCGCTGCCGAGCTGATTCGGAAAGCGTGCGGCGCGCCCGGCGCCGCGGTGCATTTCCTGATTGGCGGCACGCAGGCGAACTTTGTGCTCATCGCGTCGGCGCTGCGCCCGCACCAGTGCGCTCTGTCCTGTGATTCAGGACACATCAACGTCCACGAGACCGGCGCCGTTGAGGCGACAGGACATAAAGTTTCTGTCCAGCCCGGAACGGACGGAAAAATTTCGGCGCAGCAGGTGCGTGCCGCGGTCGATGCCCACTATGCCGACGTCACACACGAGCACATCGTCCAGCCGAAACTGGTCTACATTTCCAACCCGACGGAGTACGGCACAATTTACAGCCGCGATGAGCTGACGGCGCTGAGTCAGGTGTGCCGCGAAAAGGGGCTGTACCTCTACATGGACGGCGCGCGCATGGGCTACGGTCTGCGCGCTGAGGGCAACGATC
>JAXEJY010000268.1:0-4240 GCA_034101315.1 Pyramidobacter sp. | reverse complement strand
TGCTGACGCGCACGGCGGGCTACGAGGTCAATCTCGAGACCGACATCGTCGGCAAATACGTCGAGAAGCTCATGCAGCCGGCGAAGGATGCGGCAAAGCCGAAGAACGGACTGAGTGCCGAATTTCTTGCATTAAACGGATTTTTATAAGAAGAACGATAACCGATATCGAAGGAGGAGCCAACCATGGCTGAATTCAACACTGTAGAGGAAGCGCTGGACGCGCTGCGCGCCGGACAAAACATTCTCGTCATCGACGATCCGGACCGCGAAAATGAGGGCGACATCATCTGCGCCGCAGAGTTCGCCACCACCGAAAATGTCAATTTCATGGCGACCTACGCCAAGGGTCTGATCTGCATGCCGATGAGCGGCGAGTACTGCGACAAGCTGGGACTGCCGCAGATGGTCGAGCAGAACACGGACAACCACGAGACCGCATTCACGGTTTCCATCGACCATATGTCCACGAGCACCGGCATCTCCGCCGAGGAGCGCGGTGTGACGGCACGTGCGACCGTGCTGGCTGATGCCAAGCCGACGGATTTCCGCCGTCCGGGTCATATGTTCCCGCTTCGCGCCCGCGAGGGCGGTGTGCTCCGCCGCACCGGTCACACCGAGGCGACGGTAGACCTCTGCCGTCTGGCAGGTCTGCGTCCGGTCGGTCTGTGCTGTGAGATCATGCGCGAGGACGGCACGATGATGCGCACCACCGAACTGAAGAAGTTCGCCAAGGAGCATAATCTGTGCATGATTACCGTCGCTGACCTGATCTCCTACCGTATGCGCGACAAGGAGGAATCGCTGGTCAAGGAGGTTGCGTGCGCTGATTTCCCTACGAAGTACGGTCACTTTAAAATCCACGGTTTTATCAACAAGATTAACGGTGAGCACCATGTGGCCGTAACGATGGGCGATGTTTCTGACGGCAAGCCGGTACTTTGCCGCGTTCACTCCGAGTGCCTGACGGGCGACGCGTTCGGCTCTCTGCGCTGCGACTGCGGGCAGCAGCTGGCGACTGCGATGATGCAGATTGAGCACGAAGGACGCGGCGTGCTATTGTACATGCGTCAGGAAGGGCGCGGCATCGGACTGATCAATAAACTGCGCGCTTATGAGCTTCAGGACAAAGGCATGGACACCGTCGAAGCGAATCTGGCGCTGGGATTCAAAGAAGACCTGCGCGAATACTACATCGGCGCGCAGATTCTGCGCGACCTCGGCGCGAAAACACTGCGCCTTTTGACGAACAACCCCCAGAAGATCTACGGACTTGCGGATTTTGGCATGGAAATCACGGAGCGGCTGCCGATTCAGGAGCCTCCGACGGCGAACGATTTGTTCTATCTCAAGACAAAGCAGAACAAGATGGGACATCTGCTGAACTACTAACTGTGACGGCATACAGAAAAGACGCCTGAAACGCGATTGCGCTTCAGGCGTCTTTTCTATTGGACAACTAAACGTTAGAGGCGATAAACACTGCTGACATGGGCAGCTTAATTGTCTCAGAGTCGTTCGGATTGACTTTGTGGCTCAGCTGACCGCCGTCTATGCGGATGTATCCAAGCGGAAGTTTGCCTTCAGCGCGGTATGCCGCGAAAAGCTCCGCGATGCGCTTTCCCTCCCACAGTGCTGGAACTTCTTCAACCCGCAGAGAACTGCCAGAGTCAGAGCTGCACAGAATATCGTTCCAGACGGCGGCAAGCCCTTTTTGTCCCGCGCTTGAAGCGGCTATTTCTGCAAGGACTTTGTCGCAGAAAATAATATCGTCAACGTGGGCGCGGCGGGCATGAATGGCGTTCGCGGGGTTGAGAATTTCAACGACCGTGTAAGCGCTGGGGTTTTGGCTTTCAACGGCAAGCGTCGTGAGGACGGTGTGCGAATCGACGATGTCAGGCGAGAGGTTCAGCGCGTTTTCCGAAAGGATAACGGCTGAGGAAGCCTTCATAATTCCTGCGCGGGCGAGCGCCTTTTCATCATTGGGATCGCCCTCGACAAAGAACACGCTCTCCTGCAGACGCGCCGGACGAGTGTGCGAGACAAGTGCTACGCGGCGTCCTGCGGCTTCCAGTTCTGTGATCACCTGGAGCGCGTGTTCGTTATAGCCGCACACCACAGTATGCTCTGTAAAAGCACAGATTTCATTTTCAGTCATAAACAATCACCTGTTCTGTTCTTCGTCTGGCGAAATGCAGACGACTTTGAGCGGCAGATGAATCAGCCCGTTTTCGTCAGGGTTGATTTCGTGAGCCCACTCTTCTGTGTCACGTGAATTTGTCTGGCGCAGAACTCCCAGAGGAAGCGCTCCTGATTGGTGGATCGATGAAAAGAGTTCGCCGATTGGGCGTCCGTCCCATTCCGCTTCGACGTCTTGAGTACACAGAGCTGTTCCGTTGTCCGAGCGGCTGAGTATGTCGTCGACAAACGAAGAAATGCCTTTCTGCGACGCGCAAAGGGCAATGACATCTGCAATTATTTTTTCGCAGAACACAATGCTGTCGACGTGCGCGCGCTTGGCGTGAATTTCGTTTGCCGGGTTGAGCAGCTCCAAAACGGTGTAGATTTCTGGGCGCAGAGACTCGACGGCAAGCGCTGTGAGGATTGAGCGCGAGTCGACTGAATCGGGCGGCAGCGTTCTGGCGTTTTCGCTCAGGATAATTGCTGCATCGGCTGTTTCGACGCCTGCTTTTCTCAGCACGTCGTTTTTGGACGGGTCGCCGCAGATGACAAACGCTGAAGAGTTTTCAGGCAGAGCGGGAGCAGACCGCGCGATGACAGCTGCTTTGCAGCCGCTCGCTTCAAGTTCCTGCAGAATCTGCGGCGCGCGGTCATTCCAGCCGCAGATAATAGTGTGTCCGCTATAGGGACACGAGGGGGTCTGTGTCATGGCAAGACACCTCTCTCTATCGTGAGTTGGCAGCGATGAAGATGGCGCGGACGGGCATGGTAAGTACCGTCTCCGGCGCGGGGTTAATCTGATGAATCCACTCTTCTGTCGATGATGAGCTGCCAAGTGTCATGATGCCGACAGGCAGCATTCCTTCGCTGCGGAGCGCTGCGAACAGCTCGCCGACTGTCCTGCCGTTCCATTCGTCCTCCACTGGCTGGGCGCAGAGGGCTGAACCGTCATCGGAATGGCTGAGGATATCGCTGATAAACGCCGATATCCCTCTCTGAGAGGCGCACGATGCCACGACGTTGGCGAGAATCCGGTCGCAGAAGATGATGTCGTCAACGTGAGCGCGCCGTGCGTGGCGCTCATTTTCAGGGTTCAGGAGCTCAATGACGGAGTAGATTTCAGGACACAGAGTCTCAAGAGCCAGCGCCGTCAGAACAGAACGCGAGTCGATGTCGTTGGGGGAGAGTCCCTCAGAGTTTTCGGCAAAGACAATGGCTGATTCAGCGTTTTCAACTCCAGCCTGACGAAGCGTCGTCTCATTAGTCGCCTCGCCCGCGATGAAAAATGCGTCGTACTTCGCCAGCGCTGCGGGTTTCTGGCTGGCAATAACTGCCACTTTTTGGCCGGCAGACAGGAGCTCTTTCAGGACAATTTCAGCGCGTCCGTTCCATCCGCAAAGGATTGTGTGCCCCTTAAACTTGCACTGGTTCAGCCCCAGCATGCCCCTCATGTTGTGCTTCATGACACGTGCGACGACTTCAGACAGGACAACGCCGAGGAGCGAAATGCCCACGACTGACAGCAAAAAGACGATGACTTTGCCCACGATACTGCTGGGACTTCGCGCAAACTCGCCCTGCCCGATAAGGGTGAACACCACAGTCCACAGAGCTTCGCTGAAACTTCCTTGTCCTGCAGTTTCAATTTTCCAGTACGCATAGGCGGAGCCAAAAATCATGACGACAGACAGAAGAAGTATCCATGCGAAATAACGGTGCAGCCGAGATGAGAGATTTTTTCCGCGCTTCATTCCCTTGACCGTCTTGGTAAATTTTGAACCCACGAAGACACCTCCGATAATTGCCCTCTGAACTGGTGCTGTGTTTCAGGGGGAGACTGATTTTTGAATTGCCGCGCTTTTTCTCAATGTTTTAAGTATAGCAGAGAATAGGGTGTGATGAAAGTTTTTTTTCAAAATGCGAGAGCGTAAAATATTTTGTGTAAACGCGGTCGCGTAAAAAAATAGAAAGACCCCGTTTTTTCCTGTAAGATAGCATCACCCAAAACACCACCATACGGGAAAAGAGAGGAGTCTTTCTATGGGTGATTGTAACACTAA
>JAXEJY010000267.1:0-5953 GCA_034101315.1 Pyramidobacter sp. | reverse complement strand
CTTCAACGGTGATCTTTCCGCCCGACTTCTCCTCGACGACCGACTTGAACGTCTGAGCGCCGATATCTTCAGGGCTTCCAACGGGCTGGTTATGGCTAAGACGAATGTTCATCGTCGGATATGCGGCAGCGGAAAAAGCCGCGGCGGCAACCATAAAGCCGGCAAGCGCAAACACTGCTAATTTTTTCATTCCAAACCACTCCTTCGCAAAATAAAAACGGATCGCTTGGTGTTTTCACGAGACTGGTGCGATTATAACAAGCCTTACACAGCAATGCAAACGGTTGTATGAAATGATAAGAACAAAAAACGACGGAACTTTTTGCGACAGACAATTCCATTTTTCAGCACAAGAGCTCAGAGAAATCACGAATGCTGATATCCGCCGCACGCGTCATGTCGTCCCATTCGTGAGACGCCGCGCGGTCATAGACAGCGCAGACTTTCATGCCCGCCGCACGGGCGCTTTTGATGCAGACGAGGACGTCTTCAAAGACCATGCACTCCTCCGGCGCTGCGCCGAGCTTCCGCGCCGCCAGAAGATACGTGTCGGGGTGCTCCTTGCCGCGCGGTGCTTCGTCGGCTGACGTGTGCGCGTCGAACAGGTCAAAGACGCCGTTGCCTTTCAGCACAGCACTGTACAGCGTTTCAGGCAGACTCGTCGCCGTCGCCAAACGGACACCCGCGCTTTTAAGAAAGCACAGATACTCACGAACGTGCGGCTTGAGCGGCACATGATAGCTGTACTGATCAACCGCCATCTCGTACCACTCATTCATGAGCGCGCCGGGCGAATCAGACAAACTGAACCGCTCAATCGTGTAGTCTGCCGCTTCGCTGAAGCGCATCGAGCGGACTGCCGCCAGATAGTCAGGAGGAACGGCAAAGCCACGCCGCGCCACAAACTCCTCGTCAATTCTGTTCCACACGTCCCGTGAATCAATCAGCGTGCCGTCAAGGTCAAAAATCCCTGCAGTAAAAGACACTGGCGAGTTCATTTCAAGATCATCTCGCTTTCTCCGTCACGGTAGAGATACAGAGACGCGCGAACCCGCGCCTGACCTGCAAAAAGCCACTCGGCAAAAGCCCCTGCCGGCATGTCCGTCCAAAACACAGGAATGTCCTGAAGCAGAATATATCCGTCCTCATCCCGTTCCTGCACGCAGAAAATGCCCATTTTTCGCAGCCACGGGACAATCCCCGTCGCGTCGCAGGCGCGAAACAGCGTGCATAAACTCCCGTTCAGCGTCCCCAAACTCCGCAGAAGAGCCGCCAGACGCACAATCACGCCCGGAATTGCGTCCAGAGCGCGCACCGCCGCACAGACAAGCTCCGCGGCATATCCGGACTCCATGCGGCTCAGCCGCAGGAAATCCTCAAGCGGCGCGACACGATGCATCACATACATGTCTGTCTGAATGCACGCCGCGATCTCTTCAGGGCAGACCGCTCCTTCTGCCGGACGTTCATCGCGCAAAAAAAAGAGCGTCACGTCCTCAAGGTCGCCGCAGGCGCATGGAAACACCCGAAGCGTTCCATGACTGCACTCTCCGGGCGCTTCAATTGGAAACGGAACGGATGGGATGTCACCGCTCAGCGTCATAAACGTTCACCTCAAATCCTCAAACTGTCAGATATCATACCATAAATGCCCCGCCTTGACGCGCGGGCGCTGTGTTTCCCGCGAAACAGGGGTATAATGGGTTCTATTCATTTTTAATCAACCGGAGGTTATCATGTCCCGCACAATCCGCGCGCTCTCTTCGCCTAACGGAGAATCTCTTACGCTTATCCCTCTGCCGATGGCTCACCCCGGCTTTGAGGGATTTCTCGGCTCATGGCTGCTTCAGTCCGAAAAGGAAACAGTCCTGGTTGACTGCGGCGTCGGCGGAACTTTTGACGCGCTCAAGAGCGCGCTTGACGAACTGAATGCCGTCCCCGACCTGCTCCTTCTGACGCATATCCACCTTGACCACGCGGGCGCGGCAGGACACCTGTGCCGCAGCTATCCCGGCATGAAGGTGTTCTGCTTTGAAAAAGCCGCCAAACACCTGATTTCCCCCGAAAAGCTGTGGCAGGCAACAGCCGCCACGCTCGGCGAGGCGATGGCGCAGGCGTATCAGCCGCCCGTCCCCGTTCCGCAAAGCGCCGTCATCACGCGCGAAGAGCTCTCCGGCGCGTGGACCGTCATCGACACCCCGGGACACGCCCCCCATCACGTCTCGTTCATCAGGGACTCTGCCGGAAAGCGAATTTGTTTCGGCGGCGAGGCGCTCGGCGTCATCGCCGGAGAGGGATCGGAAGACTGGTTTGCCGACGGAATCCGCCGCCCCGGAATCCGTCCTGCTACGCCGCCCCGCTACGTTCCGTCCGTCGGGCGCGCCAGCATGAAACGCCTTGAAGCTGAACCGTGGGATCTGTACTGCGCCGGTCACTTCGGCACGACAAACGACAGGACACTTCCCCGGCGCGCGGCAGCCCAAATCGACCTGTGGGAAGAAAAAGTCGCCATTGCCATGGAATGCGGCATGAGCGAAAAAGAAATCGTCACGTTCATGACACAGGCCGATCCGGAGCTGGCAGGTCTTGCCCATTACACGCCTGACAATCGTGAGCGCGAGCTCTACTTCTTGGGCAACAGCGTCAGAGGCTTCATGCAGTATTTCAAAGAAAAAGACGGCAAATAATGAGCGTTCCCCGCTCGCCTCTGCCAATAATTCTCTCAATTGCAAAACGCTTTTGCCCCAATGACATAATGAGCACAGCGCTATATAATAAAACACAGAACAGCGGCATTCAGCCCGACTGCAGCTGTTCTGTTCAGGAAATATCCGCACAAGAAACACTATCTTTACAGGGAGGGAACTGCACATGAAAAAAATCCGTATCGCATTGTTTGCCGCCCTTGCGGCGGCGCTGTGCGCGTGCACTGCATTTGCCTATGAGGTCAATGAAGTCTACGCTGAGCACGGCATGGTTTCATCAGCTCACGAGCTGGCATCGAAAGCCGGCGTGGAGATTATGCAGAAAGGCGGCAACGCCATTGACGCCGCAGTCGCCACGGCGCTTGCCCTGAACGTCACCGAGTTCAACGCTTCCGGCATCGGCGGCGGCGGCTTCATGACCATTCGCTTCGCCAAGACCGGCGAGGTCGTCTGCCTCGACTACCGCGAGATGGCGCCTGCCTCAGCGACAAAAGACATGTTCGCCTCAGAGCAGGCCAAAAAGGAAAGCTGGTCAATCTACGGCGGAAAATCAGTTGGCGTTCCCGGCTGGCTGATGGGCATGGATTACGCCCTGAAAAAATACGGAACGATGAGCTTTGCCGAAGTCGCAGCCCCCGCCATTAAACTGGCGGAAGAGGGATTTGTTTTCCACGCCAAACAGACAGACATCGTCGCCGACAAATACGACAGGCTCGTCATGTACAACGACCCCGCAACTCTGCCTTTCCTCTCCGGCGAGCTTCCCTTTGAGGCCGGCAATGTCTTCAAGCAGCCCGCTCTCGGCAAACTGTTCAGACTGATTGCCCAGGACGGAATCGGCGTCTTCTACGGCGGGCCCGTGGCTGAAGCTATTGTCAGCGCCGTCAACAGAAACGGCGGCAGCATGACCGTTGAAGACCTCAAAAACTACCGGATGCACGTGCGCAAACCCGTCGAGGGAACCTACCGCGGCTACCGCATCTACTCAGTTCCCCCCGCATCATCCGGCGGAACGCACGTCATTCAGCTGCTCAACATCATGGAGAACTTTGACGTCAAAGCCCTCGGCCACAACACAATTGAATTTGCCAAAGTCTTCAACCCCGCCTGCCGTTTGGTTTACGCCGACCGCAGCGCCTACATGGCAGACTCTGAGTTCGCCAAACTGCCTCTGGCAGGACTTCAGTCCAAGGAATACGCCAAGCTCCTAGCTGATACCATTAAAGCCGACGCTGTTCCTGAAAACCCCAAAGCAGGCGATCCGTGGAAATATGAATCAGAGCCCAGAGCTACGCACGTCGGCGGCCTTGGCAACGAGCGCCAGTCGACAAGCAGCTTCTCCGTCGTCGACCAGGCAGGCAACATCGTCACGTCCACGAATACCATCAACTACTACATGGGTTCTTCAGTGTACGTACCTGAATACGGATTTCTGCTGAACGACGAAATGGACGACTTCTCCTCAAATCCCGAGAGCGTCAACGCCCCCGAACCCGGCAAACGTCCTCTTTCGTCGATGAGCCCGACCATCGTCCTCGACCCTGAAGGCCGCGCGTTCATGAGCATCGGTGCCGCCGGCTCCACCCGAATCATCACCGCCGTTGCTCAGATTATCATGTCCGTCATCGACCACGGCATGGAAATGGACGCGTCCATTGAATCGCCGCGCGTTCACAACCAATCGGGCAAAACAGTCCGCATGGACACTGACCGCCACGAGAAAAAATTTACGGATGACATCCGTGCGGCTGGCTACGAAATCGTAGAAACCAATATCGGCACGCCCCACGGAATCCTGTTTGACCACGCCAAAAACCGCCTCAACGGCGGCGCCTACAGCAGAGGCCTCGGCGTTCCCGTCGGCTTCTAAACGGCAGAGCGTTTTGGGCGTTTTTTCAAAACTTCATCAGCATAACACAGTGGCGCTTACTCCGGTAAGCGCCGCTGTCTTTATGCTAGCGATTAATCTTCGTCTTCGTCAATATCAGTTGTCTCTTCAGCCATAATGTTGAACGAAAATTGATCTTTTTCAAAACCAAACTCAGCCAATAGCTTTTCAATGAATCGAATACACGACCATGACGATAGGTTAGACTCGTAATAGATGCCTTCTCTCACTTTCCAAGGTCCACGCATACCAGAGCCATCAAGATTCAAATGCGTGTGTTTGCGCTTCGTAGCGTTGAAAGAATAATTGCTTTCAGCTAATCTCTGCATTTTTACAGGGTCTTTCTTGTCCAGCAGACGAAGAACGTCCAGCAGCATAAGCGCATATTTATTCTGGCGGTAGGTTTCGCCGAAGAGTTTAAAAGAGACGAGTTTTTTTCCTGTTACTTCATCGTAATTGTCGAGGGTCAGTGTTTCTATATACTCAAATTCTATTGATTCATCAGCAATGCGGTCAATTTTATATCTTTCTAAAATGACCTCAGCGAGGCGTTTTGAACGAGCTTGAATGTCGGCAATATCCCAGCTGTTTTTGTTTAAAATATCGCTATTCAAGACAACAGCTTTTGAATTTTCTCTAATAATCTCCTTTTTTTCAGCAAAACTCTTATTTGACAGTTCCGAATTATAGCCTGTAACAGAAAGATTCCCGAGTCTATGCACATATTCTTCGTGATCTTCAGACCGGATATAATTCCAATCCGCTGTCAGGGTTTGAGGCATGATATGTTCAATAGTGAGAGCCTCTGCTTCCAGTATTTCTTTGCCATCACCGTTTTCTATGTCAAGCAGCAGAAAACGGCACAGAGCATTGTTTCCGTAGATATTAGATTTTTCCAGCGCTCTCTCAAATTCCGCTGCGGGTGGGATCACGTCTTTTGATGAAACCGTAAACATAAACTTATTGATTGCTTCATAGTATTTCTTTTTGTTAGAGGGAACTTTAAAAATACGGTTATAAAGATATATAAAAAAACCGCGTAATCCGTTGGAGGGGACGCCGCACGCCATTCTGCGCAGCAGATATGAAAGAATAAAGTGCAGGGTTCTCTCGACTGTTGCTTCGTCAATAACATGCTTGTCATAATCATCAAACACGTGCAAAAGAAAAGGATGACAGGTAGTTTGCTTTAATATGCGAAGCCTCTTGAGATAACGATTAGAGAGCGTAAAATATTTTGTGTAAACGCGGTCGCGTAAAAAAATAGAAAGACCCCGTTTTTTCCTGTAAGATAGCATCACCCAAAACACCACCATACGGGAAAAGAGAGGAGTCTTTCTATGGGTGATTGTAACACTAA